>NZ_JBSFWU010000016.1:0-89043 GCF_053594995.1 Streptomyces sp. NPDC002536 | reverse complement strand
GTGGGCTGCCCTGCGGTCGGTGGGCGCCTCCGCCCGCGGCTGGGAACCCTACGCCCACGCCCTCGGCATCCAGCCGGTGTTGCGCTTCGTACGTGGTGTGCGACCGTCAGGCCGCCCTGGCCTTGGTGGCGTACATGTCCACGTACTCCTGGCCCGACAGCCGCATGACCTCGCTCATCACCTCGTCGGTGACGGCGCGCAGCACATAGCGGTCGCGGTCCATGCCCTCGTAGCGGGAGAAGTCCAGCGGCTCGCCGAAGCGGACCGTCACCCGGGCGATGCGGGGCATCCCCTTGCCGCTCGGCTGCACCTTCTCCGTGCCGATCATCGCGAACGGCACCACGGGCGCGCCCGTCATCAGCGTCAGCCGGGCGATGCCGGTACGGCCGCGGTAGAGCCGGCCGTCGGGGGAGCGGGTGCCCTCCGGGTAGATGCCGAAGACCTTGCCCTCGTCGAGGATCCGGCGGCCGGTCATCAGCGCGGCCACACCGCCGTTGCCGCCGTCGCGGTCGACCGGGACCATGCCCGAGGAGCGGAAGAACCACGCCATCAGGCGGCCCTTGAGGCCCTTGCCCGTGACGTACTCGTTCTTGCCGATGAAGTAGACCGGGCGCTTGACGACCAGGGACACGAACAGCGAGTCGATGAACGTCGTGTGGTTCCCGGCGAGGATCACCGGCCCGGTCCCGGGGATGCGCTCGGCCCCCTCGACCTTCGGGCGGTACAGGACGCGCATGAGCAATCCGAGAATCGCCTTGAGCACAATGCGGGACAACGGGTCCTCCGGTCGTGGTGGTCATGCCGGCGCAGGGCGCTGACGATACTCGCGAGTACGGGGCATGCGCACCCCGGGTTTCGGCAAGGCGCAACAGAGTGTTGACGTGAGTTGTCCCTCTGTTCCCTCTACACCCTTCTGTGCGAGGGGCGGACGACTTTACGATCACCCCGTCTGACAGGTGCCGGACAGGCGCCGGAAGAACAACGAGCAGGAGCGTACATGCAGCAGGAGCAGCGTCCGGGCAGGCGTTCTTTGCTGGGGGCCGCCGCGGCCCTCGGCGCGGGAGCGGTCGTCCTGGGCAGCGGGGCGGGCCCGGCGGCAGCGGCGCAGCAGCGGAGCGCGGGCGGCCACGGCAAGGGCGGTTCCTACCAGGACCTCCCGGTGCCGACGATCATCGGGCACCGCGGTGCCTGCGGGTACCGGCCGGAACACACCTTCGGCTCCTACCAGTTCGCGCTCGACAACGGCGCGGACGTCATCGAGCAGGACCTCGTCCCCACCAAGGACGGGCACCTGGTCTGCCGTCACGAGAACGACATCACGCAGACCACCGACGTCGCCGACCACGCGGAGTTCGCCTCCCGCAAGACCACCAAGGTCGTCGACGGAGAGTCCCACACCGGCTGGTTCACCGAGGACTTCACCCTCGCCGAGCTCAAGCGGCTGCGCGCCAAGGAGCGCATACCGGGCAACCGGCAGCACAACACCCTCTACGACGGCCGCTGGGACGTGCCCACCTTCGAAGAGGTCCTCAAGTGGGCCGAGGAGCAGGGCCGCAAGCGCGGCCGGCGGGTCTGGCTGCACTCGGAGACCAAGCACGCCACCTACTTCCGCAAGCTGGGCCTCGGCCTGGAGGAGCCGCTGGCGAAGCTGCTGCGCCGGTACGGCCGGCACCGCGCCGACTCGCCGCAGTTCCTGGAGTCCTTCGAGCCGAGCAGCCTGCAGAGGCTGACGAAGCTGGGCGTCCACGCCCCGAAGATCTTCCTCCTGGACGACCTCAAGACCCGCCCCTGGGACTTCGTCGAGGCGGGCGACCCGCGCACCGTCGCCGACCTCATCACGCCGCAGGGCCTGAAGTGGATAGCCGGCTTCGCCGAGGGCATCGGGCCATGGGTGCAGCAGATCATCCCCCGGGACGCGGGCGGGAAGCTCGGCAAGCCCACCACGCTCGTCCGTGACGCGCACGCCGCCGGGCTCATCCTGCACCCGTACACCATGCGCAACGAGAACACCTTCCTGCCCGCGGACTTCCAGCGCGGCAGCGACCCGAACGCCTACGGCGACGCCTTCGGGGCCTTCAAGGCCTACTACGCCACCGGCATCGACGGCATCTTCTCGGACAACTGCGACACGGCGGCGTTCGCGCGGGCGGACTTCCTCAAGAAGTGACCCCTGGTCTCCTCTGATCTCCTTCGGTCTCCTCGTGGCGGTGGGTGATCACTCGGACGAGTGATTACCCACCGTTCCGGAAACCGCCCGGGCGGGGCCGGATGTCCCGTCCCGCATGACGCCGAACGATCTCCTCACCCGGCTGCGCCCCCTGCTGGCCGCCGAGTGCGCGGCCGAGGCCCACGCGGCGGGCATGGAGGCGGCCGACCTCGAACAGGCCGTCTGGCTCCGGCTGCTGAGTGGCGCCGGGGCACTGTCCCGGACGGCCGACACCGCCCTGCGGATACGGGCGGCGGTGCGCGCCGAGGCCCGCGCCTGGCGCCGCCGTGCCCGGCGCGAGGTGCCCTACGACCCGGTCGCCGCCGAACCGTCCGGCGAGCGGCTGGAGTCGGGGGTGGAACAGGCCGTGCTGGCCGCCGAGACCGGGCGGCAGCTGCGGGCCGCCGTCCGCCGCCTGCCCGGCCGCTGCCCCGGGCTGCTCTCGGCCCTGCTCTCCTCCCGCGATCCGACTTACCGAGAAATCGCAGGGGAGTTGGGTATCTCACAAGGATCTTTGGGGCCCGTACGTTCCCGCTGCCTGGGATGTCTGCGCAGAATGCTCATGGCGGAGATTGCGGCTCCTGGACGCGGGGGAGAGGAGCGTTAGACAACCGGCGCCACGGAGCGGCGTGCATCTGCGGCGGCTCCTGTCAGGGCGGACCGAATACGGGAGGCGTGCGCATGGGTATGAGCGTGACCATCTCGGCTGCAGGCGACAGCGATGCCGAGCAGATCCTCAAACTGCAGTACCTCTGCTACCAGGACGAGGCCGAGCTCCACGGGGACTGGTCCATCGACCCGTTGACCCAGAGCCTCGACGCCCTGCGCGCCGAACTGGCCGGGAGCCGCGTCCTGGTGGCCCGGCTCGGCGCGGAGGTCGTCGGCTCGGTGCGCGGCACCGCCGGGGCCGACGGCACGGCGGTCATCACGGGGCTCATCGTGCACCCGCGGATGCGGCGGCACGGCCTGGGCGGCCGGCTGCTGGTGGCGATCGAGGAGCGGCTGGCGGAGGAGTGCTCCGCCAAGCGCTACCGGCTCGCCACCGGCCGCCGCGGCGAGGGCGGCCTGCGGCTGTACCGCCGTTGCGGTTACGCGCCCGTCGGCACCGAAGAGGTCACCCGCACGCTGACCCTGATCACCCTGGAGAAGGACGCGGCGCCCGCCTATGTGACGAGCGCCTAGGGCGTGTGCGGCCCCGTAGGGGCACCGACGGCCTGCAGCCGACGCACCACCCCAGGCGTCCGGGGCGAAGCCCCGGGTACTTCGACTGCGGGTGCGTCGTGGCTGGTCGCGCAGTTCCCCGCGCCCCTACGGGGCTAGCCGCCTGCGGGCAACCGGCCGCCGGCCCGGCGCAGCCACATCATCGCGGTCAGCGGCAGGATCACCGGGATGAAGAGGTAGCCCATCCCGAAGTCCGACCACACGGTGGCGTCGGGGAAGGCGGACGGCTCGACGACGGTCCAGGTACCGACCAGCAGCACCCCGGCCAGCTCGGCGGCGCAGCACACCAGCGCCGCCCTGCGGGCCGTGTTCCCGCCGCGCACCAGGGAGTACGTGATGAAGGCGTACACCGCGGCGGCGGCCGCCGACAGGACGTAGGCCAGCGGTGCCCGGCCGAAGTCCAGGATCATCTGGACGATCGAGCGGGACGCGGCGGCGACGGTGAACACCCCGTACAGCCAGACCAGCAGTCGGCCCGGGCCCTGGCCGAGGTCGAAGCCGCCCTTGGACGCGGTGGTGGTGGGCTCGGTCACGTCGGCCTCGGTCACGTCAGCCTCCCCAGATGTCGTAGAGCCGTACTTCCAGCACGGCGAGGATCACGGCGCCCGCCGCCACCGTGGCCGAGCCCCAGCGGGTCCGCTCGGCCAGCGACATGAAGGCCGCGGCCGGGATCGCGGCGGCCGAGCCCAGCAGGTAGGCGACGAAGATCGTGGTGCCCTGGTGCGGCTTGTCTCCGCCGGCCAGCCGCACCACACCGACCACGAGCTGGATCACGGCGAGGAGGGTGACCACGGCCATGCCGATGAAGTGCCAGTCCTTGGTGGCCTGGTCGCGCGAGAAGGCGAAGCCGCACCAGGCGGCCAGCACGAGGGCGGTCAGACCGACGGCGAGCGTCAGCGCGTCGATCACCGCGGCCCCCGGGCGGCGCGGATGGACGGATGGGGCATGACAGGCATGGGACGACTGTAGTGGCCCGCGTGCGGGCCCCCGCGCGCGACCCCGGGGGTACCTCCCAGCGGTAGCTGGGGGACCGTCCACGGTGCGGTCGGCACTGTCCGGTATTCGGACAGGCGTGGCTGATTCGCACGCGCTTCTGTTTTACTGGCCCGCATGACCACGACGAGCAGCCGCACCTTTGCGACCGAGGCGATGATGACGCCCGGTGCTCGTTGCATGTGTCGAATGTGTGACTGCTGAGGGCCCCCTTTGCCTCGCGCCCCGAAGCGAGACCCCACCTGAGCCCGGTACTGGCCCTTCCGCCGTCCGGACCGCTCGGCCCCGCGTCACCAGGAACCCCCGACCCGCGCTCCAGCGCCTCCGGGGACGCTCCCCCCCTGATGCCGCATTCCGCAATGCATGCCCGTGCGCCGGCGTCACCATCGCCGCGCACTCGACAGTGACGGAAACTCTGTGATCACCACTACGGGCCTGACAAAGGTCTACCGCTCACGAGGCCGCGAGGTCACCGCCCTCGACGGCGTCGATCTGCACGTCCGTGAGGGCGAGGTGTACGGCGTCGTCGGCCAGAGCGGCGCCGGCAAGTCGACCCTCATCCGCTGCGTCAACCTGCTGGAGCGCCCCAGCTCCGGCACGGTCACCGTGGCCGGCCAGGACCTCACCGCGCTCGCCGGGCGCGGCCCGCGCGCCGGCGCCGAACTGCGCCGGGCACGCAGCCGCATCGGCATGGTCTTCCAGCACTTCAACCTGCTGTCCTCGCGCACCGTGCAGGCCAACATCGAGCTGCCGCTGGAGATCCTCGGAGTCTCCGGCAAGGAGCGCAGCCGCAAGGCGCTCGAACTGCTCGACCTGGTAGGCCTCGCCGACAAGGCCAAGGCCTACCCCGGCCAGCTCTCCGGCGGCCAGAAGCAGCGCGTCGGCATCGCGCGCGCCCTGGCCGGCGACCCCAAGGTGCTGCTCTCCGACGAGTCCACCTCCGCGCTGGACCCGGAGACCACCCGCTCGATCCTCCAGCTGCTGCGCGACCTCAACCAGCAGCTGGGCCTGACCGTCCTGCTCATCACGCACGAGATGGACGTCGTCAAGACCATCTGCGACTCCGCGGCCCTGATGAAGGGCGGCCGCGTCGTGGAGTCCGGCACCGTCGCCGAGCTGCTGGCCACCCCCGGCTCCGAGCTCGCGGCCGAACTCTTCCCCGTCGGCGGCGAGCCCTCCGGGCCCGACCGCACCGTCGTGGACGTCACCTTCCACGGCGAGGCCGCGACGCAGCCGGTGATCTCCCAGCTGTCGCGCACCTACAACGTCGACATCTCGATCCTGGGCGCCGCGATGGACACCGTCGCCGGCAAGCAGATCGGCCGGATGCGCATCGAGCTGCCCGGCCGCTTCGAGGAGAACGTCGTCCCCATCGGCTTCCTGCGCGAGCAGGGCCTGCAGGTGGACGTCGCGGACGTCAACACGCCGGCACCCGCCGCCGCTGCCCTGAAGGAGGGTGCCAAGTGACCTGGACCGAGATGCAGCCGCTGCTGCGCGACGCCTGTCTGGACACCCTCTTCATGGTGTGGTGGTCCACCGTCTACGCCGTCGTCGGCGGACTGCCGCTGGGCATCCTGCTGGTCCTCACCGACCGCGGTTCGCTGCTGCAGAACGTCGTGGTGAACAAGGTCCTCGGCGCGGTCGTCAACCTCGGCCGCTCGCTGCCCTTCATCATCCTCCTGGTCTGGCTGATCCCCTTCAGCCGCCTGGTGATCGGCACCTCCATCGGCCCCAGCGCGGCCGTGGTCGCCCTGACCATCGGCGCCATCCCGTTCTTCGCACGCCTGGTGGAGACCGCCGTCCGCGAGGTCGACCACGGCCTCGTCGAGGCCGTGCAGTCGATGGGCGGCGGCACCTGGACCATCGTCCTCAAGGTGCTGCTCCCGCAGGCCCTGCCCTCCCTCGTCGCCGGGCTGACCACCACCGTCATCGCCCTCATCGGCTACTCGGCCATGGCCGGCGCGGTCGGCGGCGGCGGACTCGGCAACCTCGCCATCACCTACGGCTACATGCGCCACGAGACCGGCCTGATGAACACCACCATCGTGCTGCTCATCGTCATCGTGACGCTCGTCCAGCTCGCCGGCGACCTCTTCGTCCGCAGCCTGTCCCGGCGCGGCGGCCGTCAGGCCGCCCCCGTGGGCCTGCGACGCCTGCGCCGGACGGCCGCCCCCGCCCCCGCTCCTGCCGCACAGCCCGTCCCCGTGCGGGACGGGGCGGCCGAGGTGGCGGAAACCCCCTGACCCCCGGGGCCGGCGGCCCCGCGGAACCCCCACGAGCCCGGACCCTTTGCCGGGCGGCATCACCTCGTGATCCAGGAAAGAGGCACTCTTCGTGCGTACCACCGTCAAGCTCACCGCCGCCGTCGCGGCCGCCGCCGCGCTCACCCTCGGCCTGAGCGCCTGCAGCGCCCCCTCCGACACCAGCTCTGTTTCGGAGAAGAAGGGCAAGGACGCCGACCCGGCGGCCAAGCTCGTCGTCGCCGCCAGCCCCACCCCCCACGCCGACATCCTCAACTTCGTCCGCGACCACCTCGCGGCCAAGGAGGGCCTGAAGCTGGAGGTGAAGGAGTTCAACGACTACGTCCTGCCCAACACCGCCACCCAGAGCGGTGAGGTCGACGCGAACTTCTTCCAGCACAAGCCCTACCTCGACGACTTCAACAAGAAGAACAAGACGGACATCGTGCCCGTCGTCAACGTCGAGATCGAGCCCCTCGGCCTCTACTCCAAGAAGGACAAGAAGGTCGCCGACCTCGGCTCCGGCTCCACCATCGCCGTCCCCAACGACGCCACCAACGAGGGCCGCGCACTCAAGCTGCTCGCCGACAACGGCATCATCAAGCTCAAGGACGGCGTCGGCGCCGAGGCCAAGCTCTCCGACGTCGAGGACGCCAAGGGCGTGAAGTTCACCGAGCTGGAGGCCTCCCAGATCCCGGCCCGCCTGGGCGACGTGGACGCCGCCGTGATCAACGGCAACTTCGCCATCTCCGCCAAGCTCAACCCGGCCAAGGACTCCCTGGCCCTGGAGAAGGCCGAGAACAACCCGTACGCCAACTTCCTCGCCGTCAAGAAGGGCAACGAGGCCGACCCCCGGATCCAGAAGCTGGCCAAGCTCCTCAACTCCGATGAGGTGAAGAAGTTCATCCAGGAGAAGTTCAGCAACGGCGCCGTCATCCCCGCCTTCGGCCCCGTCAAGAGCTGACACCTTGTAATCTCGGCCGTCCATACGGTCGCAGGCCCCGCGCACGCCCCGGCGTGCGCGGGGCCCACGCGCTTGGCGCACTCACATGCCGATGCTGCATGCTGGTGCACCCGAGCGAACCCGAGCCCACCCTCCCTCGGCGTTGGAGCAGCGCATGACATCCACCTTTCCGGACATCTCCATCAGTACGGACCGGCTGGTGCTGCGCCCGTTCGAGGCCGGGGACGTGCCCGCCCTCGCGGAGATGATGAACGACGAGCTCATCACCGCCTGGACCACCGCCCCGCACCCCTACACCACCGCCGAGGCCCGCGACTGGGCCCTGCGCCGCGCCCCCGAGGAACGCACCTCCGGTCGCGGAATCGTCTTTGCGGTCACCGAGTTCCTCACCTCCCGCCTCGTCGGCGCCGTGTACCTCCGCAACACCGACTGGCGCACGCTGTGCGCCGAGGCCTCCTACGTCACCGCGCCCTGGGCCCGCGGCGAGGGCTACGCGTGCGAATCCGTGCTCGCCGCCGCCCAGTGGCTGTTCCGCGACCAGAAGTTCGAACGCCTCGAAATGCGCACCGCCGCCGACAACACCGCCGCCCAGCAGGTCGCCCAGAAGATCGGCTGCATCAGCGAGGGCGTCCTGCGCAACGCCTGGATAGCGCGCAGCCGCACCGAGGACGGCGGCTGGACGGACATCCGCACCGACCTCATCGTCTGGAGCCTGCTCCCCGAGGACCTCGACGAGGTGCGCGAACAGCACACCGGCGGCTACGACCACTCCGACTACGCCGCCGCCTTCCCCGACTGGCGCTGACCGGCCTCCACCCGCCCCGCCCTGGTCCGGACCAGCCCGGGGTACTCTCACCCTGCCCGCACCGCCGTGCGCGGTCCGACCCGAGACAAGCCCAGGAGACAGACGACGATGGCCGACCGGGTCACGGTGATCGGGTGGGACGGCTCACCGCTGACGGACGCGGCCCGCTCCGCCGTGGGCGCCGCCACCCTGGTCGCCGGCGCGGCACACCACCTGGCCCTGCCCGAGATCCCGCCCGGCGCCGAGCGCATCCGCCTGGGCAGCGTCGACCTCGCCGCCCGCCGCATCGCCCAGCACCGCGGCTCGGCCGTGGTGCTCGCCGACGGCGACCCCGGCTTCTTCGGCGTCGTCCGCACCCTGCGCGCCCCCGAACACGGCCTGGAGGTCGAGGTGGTGCCCGCCGTCTCCGCCGTCGCCGCCGCCTTCGCCCGGGCCGGCATGCCCTGGGACGACGCCCAGGTCGTCGTCGCCCACGCCCGCGACCTGCGCCGCGCCGTCAACGTCTGCCGCGCCCACCCCAAGGTCGCCGTCCTCACCTCGCCCGGCGCGGGCCCCGCCGAACTCGCCCTGCTGCTCGGCCCCGTCCACCGCACCTTCGTCATCTGCGAGGAACTGGGCACCGAGCGCGAGCGCGTCACCGTCCTCACCTCCGACCGGGCCGCCGACCACACCTGGCGCGACCCGAACGTCGTCATCGTCATCGGCGGCTCCGGCACCGGCGCCACGGGCGGCGGCTGGATCGCCGGGCGCGACCCCGGCTACCCGCCGGCCGTCCGCGGCTGGGCCCTGCCCGCCGACGCCTACGGGACCCCGCTCGGCGAGGGCGAGTCCACCGAGCTGCGGGCCGCCCAACTCGCCCGGCTGGGGCCCCGCGTGGGCGACCTGGTCTGGGACATCGGCTCCGGCAGCGGCGCGGCCGCCGTCGAGGCCGGCCGGTTCGGCGCCGCCGTCATCGCCGTCGACCGCGACCCCGAGGCCTGCGCCCGCACCGCCGCCGCCGCGCGCCGCCACGGCGTGCAGCTCCAGGTCGTCCGCGGCACCGCGCCCCATGTCCTGGAGGACCTCCCCGAACCCGACGTCGTGCGCGTCGCCGGCGGCGGAGCCCCGGTCGTCGCCGCGTGCGCGGCGCGCCGTCCCGAACGGATCGTCAGCCACGCGGCGACCCGGGACGAGGCCGAGGCGGTCGGCCGCGTGCTCGCCGAGGGCGGCTATGCGGTGGAGTGCACTCTGCTGCAGGCAGTGGAGTTGGACACAAGCGCCTGGACCGAGCGCGAACGGGCCGTAACCTTCCTGCTCAGCGGCCATCGCCCCCACGGGTGAGATCGCGGACGTACACCCGGCCGGGGTAGGCTGGCGGACCGTTGTGCGGCCGCCCGGTGTCGGACACCACAGTCATCAATGCACCGAACGCGTCCCCCTTTTGGCGGGCACAGGGCAGGGTGGCAGCGGTGGCACGCACGTGCCGCGAGGCATGGACGCTCGTTGTGTGTATGGGCGTCAGCGGCTGGAAGGAGCACTACCGATGGGCGAGGGGTACGCATGACCGACACCGGCCGGTTCCCGGACGAGGGACAGCCGGAGAACGCAGGCGCACTGCCCGGGCACCCGCTCCCCGCGGATGCGCCGGCTCCTGCCGACACCGGAAGCCCGGCTCCGTACATCTTCCTCGACCAGGCGGACACCGCCGACGAGGACGACCTGCTGCTGATGCCGGGCGCCCAGGGCGCCTGGATGGAACAGCCGACCCTCCAGGGCGGCGGCACGCACGAGTCGGGCGGCCGGGACACCGGTTCCGTCGACTTCACCGGCGTCCGCACCTCGCCCCCTGCGGCTCCCGCCGCTCCGGCTGCCCCCGCGGCGGCCCGCCGTCCGCTGCACATGGGCCCGCCCGTGCCGGACCCGTCGAGCGGCGGCGTCGTCCGCTCCCTCGCGGACCGCGGCCCCGCCGCGCCGCAGCCGCCGGCCGCCACGCCGGTCCGCCCGCCCGTGCCCCAGGCCGACGCGGCCCCGACTGCACCCGCCGCGGAGCCGGTTGTGGCGTTCGTCCCGTCGCAGAACACCGGTGGCGTGCCGCCCCAGAGCACCCCGGCCGGGGGCGCCTCCGAGTCGATAGTGGCCGGTGCGGGATCGCCTGCCGGTGCTCCCGGGCCGGTGCAGCCGCCGGCCGAGGCGGCTGTTCCTGCGCAGGCTGTTCCTGTGCAGGCCGCGCCTGTGCAGCAGGCGCCGGAGCCGGTTGCCGTGCCGGAGCAGGCGGCGCCTGCCCCGGAGGAGCCGGTGCAGCCGGCGGAGCCCGAGCCGGTCGCCGTGCCGCAGGCCGCCGCCGTGGTCGTCCCGGAGGAGCCCGCGGCACCGGCCGCCCCGGTGCACGAGGAGCCTGCGCAGCAGGCCGTGGCCGCGGTGGTGCCGGATCAGGTCGCGCCCGTGGCGGCCGAGTCGGCCCCGCAGACCGGGCCCGTCCACCCCGAGCCCGTAGAGCAGCCGGTCGCCGTCGTGGAGGAGAGCGCTCCCGCGCCGGAGGCCGCCCCCGCGCAGCCCGAGCCCGTCCCGGCAGCAGTCGCCCCGGCGCCGGAGGAGCCCGCCCCGGCTCCGACGGTTCCTCAGGACCCCGCGCCGCAGGAGCCGGTGCCCGCCGCGCCGGCCGACCCCGCCCCGGTGCAGGCCGAGCCCGTGATGCCGGAGCCGGTCGTGGTGCCTCAGCCCGAGGCGGTTGCGGCGCAGCCCGAGCCCGTCGTGCCCGAGCCCGTCGTGCCGGTGGCCGCGCAGGCCGTTGTGCCGGAGCCGGTTGCCGTGGTGCAGCAGGCCGTTCCCGCCCCCGCCGAACCGGAGGCTCCGGTACCGGCCGAGGTGCCCGAGCCCGTGGCGGTCGAGGCGCCCGCTCCCGAGCCGGTCGCCGTGGCGCCGGCCGAGCCCGCGGCGCCGGAGCCGGTTGCCGAGGTCCAGGCCGAGCCGGCCGCCCCGACGGCCGTGCCCGAGCAGGCCGTTGCCCCGCACCCCGAGCCCGTGGCGCCCGAGCCGGCACCGGTGGAGCCGGAGCCGGTCGCCGTGGTCGAGGCCGAGCCCGCAGTGTTGACGGCGCCTCAGCCCGCCGCCGACCAGCACGCGGAGCCTGCGGCGCCCGAGCCGGAGCCGGTCGCCGAGGTCCGGGCCGAGCCCGTGACGCCGGTGGCGGCCGAGGCGGTCGCGCCGGAGACCGAGGTCCCCGCGCACCCCGAACCGGCCGCGCCCCGGCAGGACGCCCCGGCACCGGACGCCGAGGACCGGCCGCAGGCGGAGCCCGTCGAGCTCGTCGAGCCCGAGCCCGCCGAACCGGCCGGCCCCCCGGCCGACGGGTACGCCGCCGCCGAGCGCGAAGCGGTCCACCGCGTCATGCGCGAACGCCGCGACATCCGCAAGGGGTTCCGCACCGACCCGATCCCGCACGAGGTGCTGCTGCGCGTCCTCGAGGCCGCGCACACCGCGCCGAGCGTCGGGCACTCGCAGCCCTGGGACTTCGTCGTCATCCGCTCCGCCGAGACCCGGCAGACGATGCACGAGCTGGCCACCCGGCAGCGCGACGCCTACGCCAAGTCGCTGCCGAAGGCCCGGGCCAAGCAGTTCAAGGAACTGAAGATCGAGGCCATCCTCGACACGCCCGTCAACATCGTCGTCACCGCCGACCCCACCCGCGGCGGCCGGCACACCCTCGGCCGGCACACCCAGCCGCAGATGGCCCCGTACTCCTCCGCGCTGGCCGTGGAGAACCTCTGGCTCGCCGCCCGTGCGGAGGGCCTCGGCGTGGGCTGGGTCAGCTTCTTCGACGAGCGCGAGATGGTCCGCTCCCTCGGCCTGCCGGAGCACCTGGAGGTCGTGGCCTACCTCTGCATCGGCTACGTCGACGAATTCCCTGACGAGCCCGAGCTGATGCAGGCCGGCTGGTCCAAGCGCCGCCCGCTGTCGTGGGTGGTGCACGAGGAGACGTACGGGCGCCGCGCCCTGCCCGGCGAGGACCCGCACGACCTGCTCGCCGAGACCCTGCGCGGCATCCGCCCGCTGGACGCCAAGGCGCTCGGCGAGGCGTGGGAGCGCCAGAAGCGGATGACCAAGCCGTCCGGCGCGCTCGGCATGCTGGAGATCATCTCGGCGCAGCTGTGCGGCCTGTCCCGCAAGTGCCCGCCGCCGATCCCGGAGCCGGCCGCCGTCGCGATCTTCGCGGGCGACCACGGCGTCCACCACCAGGGCGTCACGGCCTGGCCGCAGGAGGTCACGGCCCAGATGGTCGCCAACTTCCTGGGCGGCGGGGCGGTCTGCAACGCCTTCGCCAACCAGGTCGGCGCCGAGGTCTGCGTCGTGGACGTCGGCGTGGCGGCCGAACTGCCCAGCACCCCCGGCCTGTTGCCGCGCAAGATCCGGCCCGGTACGAACGACTTCACCACCGGGCCCGCGATGACCCGCGAGGAGGCGCTGCGCGCCGTCGAGACCGGCATCGAGACGGCCCGCGACCTGGTCACGGCGGGCAACAAGGCACTGCTGACGGGCGAGATGGGCATCGCCAACACCACGGTGTCGGCCGCCCTCATCTCCGTCTACACGGGCGCGGACCCGGCCGAGATCACCGGCCGCGGCACCGGCATCAACGACGAGATGCACGCCCGCAAGGTCGACGTCGTGCGCCGCGCCCTGGAGCTGCACCAGCCGGACCCGGACGACCCGATCGGGGTGCTCGCCGCGATCGGCGGCCTGGAGCACGCCGCCATGGTCGGCCTGATCCTCGGCGGCGCCTCGCTGCGCACGCCGGTGATCCTGGACGGCGTGAGCGCGGGCGCGGCCGCCCTGGTCGCCCGCGCCATCGCGCCGGAGGCGCTCGCCGCGTGCATCGCGGGACACCGCAGCGCGGAGCCCGGCCACGTGGCCGCGCTCACCAAGCTGGGGCTGCGCCCGCTGGTGGACCTGGACCTGCGCCTGGGCGAGGGCACGGGTGCGCTGCTGGCGCTGCCGGTGGTGCAGAGCGCCGCCCGCGCGATGCACGAGGTGGCCACCTTTGACACCGCGGGTGTGACGGAGAAGGGTTGACGGACCCGTCGCAGGCGGGGTACGCCCCCAGGGGGTGTGCCCCGCCCGCCTGCTTCCCTGCACACAACGGCGTGTGCGCCGACGAACCCGTACCGCACTACGAGAGGCCGCACCGCCATGGCCGAGCACGCCCCCTACCCCGTCGGACTCCGTCTTGCCGGGCGGCGCGTCGTCGTTCTCGGCGCCGGCCAGGTCGCCCAGCGCCGGCTGCCCGCGCTGATCGCGGCCGGTGCGGACGTCCTGCTGGTGTCGCCCTCCGCCACGCCGTCCGTCGAGGCCATGGCCGAGGCCGGTGAACTGCGCTGGGAGCGCCGCCGCTACCGCGACGGCGACCTCGACGGTGCCTGGTACGCCCTGATCACCACCGACGACCCCGCCGCCAACGCGGCCGCCTCCGCCGAGGCCGAGGCCCGCCGCGTGTGGGCCGTGCGCAGCGACGACGCCACGGCCGCCTCCGCCTGGACCCCGGCCACCGGCCGCAGCGAGGGCGTCACCGTCGCCGTGCTCACGGGCAACGACCCGCGCCGCTCGGCGGCGCTGCGCGACACGATCGTCGAGGGCCTGCGCGACGGCTCGCTCGCCGCCCCGCACCACCGCCCCCGGCACAAGGGCGTCGCCCTCGTCGGCGGCGGTCCCGGCGACCCGGACCTCATCACCGTCCGCGGCCGCCGTCTGCTCGCCGAGGCGGACGTCGTCATCGCCGACCGGCTGGGCCCGCGCGATCTGCTGGACGAACTCCCGCCGCACGTCGAGATCATCGACGCGGCGAAGATCCCGTACGGCCGGTTCATGGCCCAGGAGGCCATCAACAACGCCCTGATCGAGCACGCGAAGGCCGGCAAGGCCGTCGTCCGCCTCAAGGGCGGCGACCCGTTCGTCTTCGGCCGCGGCATGGAAGAGGTGCAGGCCCTGGCCGAGCACGGCATCCCGTGCACCGTCGTCCCCGGCATCTCCAGCTCGATCAGCGTGCCGGCCGCGGCCGGCATCCCCGTCACCCACCGGGGCGTGGCCCACGAGTTCACCGTCGTCAGCGGGCACGTGGCCCCCGACGACCCGCGCTCCCTGGTGGACTGGGCGGCCCTGGCCCGGCTGCAGGGCACGCTCGTCCTCCTGATGTCGGTGGAGAACATCGGCAGGATCGCCGCGGTCCTGATCCACCACGGCCGCCCCGCGGACACGCCCGTGGCCGTCGTCCAGGAGGGCACCACGGCGGCGCAGCGCCGCGTCGACGCGACGCTCGCCACGGTGGGGGAGAGGGTGAAGGCGGAGGGCATACGCCCGCCCGCGGTCGTCGTGATCGGCGAGGTCGTGCGCTTCCGCGCCCCGTAGGGGCGCGGGGAACTGCGCGACCAGCCCCCACCAACCCGCAGCCGAACCACCGAGAAGAGCACACCCGCATGGCCGACCTGATCACCATCGACGACCCCGACGACCCGCGCCTGCACGACTACACGGGCCTGACCGACGTCGAACTCCGGCGCCGCCGCGAACCGGCCGAGGGCCTGTTCATCGCCGAGGGCGAGAAGGTGATCCGGCGCGCCCGCCAGGCCGGCTACGCCATGCGGTCGATGCTGCTCTCGGCCAAGTGGGTCGACACGATGCGGGACGTCATCGAGGAGTCCCCCGCCCCGGTGTACGCCGTCGCGCCCGAGCTCGCCGAGCGGGTGACGGGCTATCACGTGCACCGCGGCGCCCTGGCGTCCATGCAGCGCAAGCCGCTGCCCGACGCCGCCGGGCTGCTGCGCGGAGCGCGCCGCGTCGCCGTGATGGAGAAGGTCAACGACCACACCAACATCGGCGCCATCTTCCGCAGCGCCGCCGCCCTCGGCATGGACGCGGTCCTGCTCTCCCCGGACTGTGCCGATCCGCTCTACCGGCGCTCGGTGAAGGTCTCGATGGGCGCCGTCTTCTCCGTTCCGTACGCGCGCCTGGAGACCTGGCCGCGCGACCTGGAGACGCTGCGCGAGGCGGGTTTCCGGGTCCTGGCCCTGACGCCGGACGAGAAGGCCACGTCCATGGACGTGGCGGCCCCGCACCGTCTGGACCGCGTCGCGCTGATGCTCGGGGCGGAGGGTGAGGGCCTGTCGGCCCGTGCGCTGCGGGCTGCGGACGAATGGGTCCGCATCCCGATGGCGCACGGGGTCGATTCGCTCAATGTCGGTGCGGCGGCCGCCGTGGCGTTCTACGCGGTTACTTCGGGGCGCCCGGAGAGCTGAGCCTTACGGGGCGCCGGAGCGCGGCGCCTGTGATGTCACCGTCGCCGACTGCCCGTTCGTGTTGTGGGCCGGGCCCTGGCAGCCCTGTGCCGCCGCGATGCCCAGGGCGACGAGCAGCGTCACCACCACGAAGACGATCAGCCGCTGGCGCAGCAGCCGCCGGTCCGGCCCCGGGCGCCGGGTGCCGGGACGGGTGCCGCCCGGCCCCGCGGCGGGCGGCCGTGGGGCGCGGACCGTCTCGGCCGGCTGCGGATGCTGCCGGGCCTGCGGACGCGCGGGGGCGTGCGGGCGGGGCGTGGGCGAACTGCCCGGCTGCCGCTCGGTGCGCTGCCGCTCGTACTCCTCGGCCCGCCGTCCCTGCGGCCGGTCCGGCTCGCGCCGCGGCGCCGGCGGACGGACCTCCGACAGCCCGTGCGCCTCGCGCGCGGCGATCTCCTTCAGCCTCAGCGACAGTTGCAGCGTGCTCGGCCGGTCCTCGGGATCCTTGGCCAGACATGCGTGGAGGAGCGGAGCGAGCGCATCGGGCACGCCCATGAGCTGCGGCTCCTCGTGCACCACGCGGTAGAGCATGACCTCCGAACTGCCCTGCCCGAACGGGGAGTCGGCCGTGGCGGCGTAGGCCAGCGTGGCGCCGAGGGCGAAGACGTCCGTGGCCGGCGTCACCGCGGCCCCGCGCACCTGCTCGGGCGCGAGGAAGCCGGGCGAGCCGACGGCCGTGCCCACGTGGGTGAGGGTGCTCGCGCCGGTGGCCCAGGCGATCCCGAAGTCGATGATGCGGGGGCCCTTGGGGGAGAGCAGGATGTTCGACGGCTTGAGGTCGCGGTGGACCACTCCGGCATCGTGCACCGCCAGCAGCCCCTCGGCCAACGCGGCCCCGACGGAGGCGACCTGAGCGGCCGACAGCGGCCCCTCCTCGTTCACCTTGTCGTGCAGCGAGGGGCCGGGCACGTACTGCGTGGCGAACCAGGGCCGGTCCGCCTCCAGGTCTGCGGCCACCAGCCGCGCCGTACAGCCGCCGCGGATGCGCCGGGCGGCCGACACCTCGCGGGCGAAGCGCGAACGGAACTCCTGGTCCTCGGCCAGGTCCGGCCGGATCACCTTCAGTGCGACGCGCTGGCCGCGCCGGTCGGAGCCGAGGTAGACCACGCCCATGCCGCCCGCGCCCAGCCGCCGGTGCAGCCGGAACGAGCCGACGACACGCGGGTCCTCGCGCCGGAGCCGCATCATCGTCATCTTCGTCCCCTACCTCCGGTGGGGCCGCCCCACTTGGCCGCCCGCCGTACGCCCGGCGTCTGACGTGGCACAGCTTACGGATTGACGGCCGGGCGCGCTGAGAGGCCGCGCATGCGTCGGCAACGGGTTTGCCGGTGCCCGGCCGGGGTCCCTGGGAGGGGGCGCGGGGCGCCGGTTGCGGGCCTCCGGACCTGGGGGAGAGGCCAAGAAGCCATGGCGGAAGGGGGTTTGGCGGCCCCGCCGGACGGGCCGGGCCGCGTGGGCGCGGGAAGTGGCCGGGGACGGGCCGGAGCTGCGGCCCGGCAGGGCCCGAGTGATCGAAGTCACCTGCGGCCACGGGCCAGCGCCGGGGTGCGCCTCCGGGAAGTCCCCCAGGCGCGGGCCCGTGTTCTCCACCCAGGGGAGTAGCACCCGGGCTGCAGCCTCATCCTCGGGGAGGCCCGGCAATCGGTACGCGGGCATGACGTCCGGCCCCCGGCCCGCGCCTACTGTGGAACACAAGCGGCGGGCGACAGTACTCGTCCCCCGAGGTCGGACGCCCGCCGCCCTTGCAGCGGGACGCACAGGCAGGGAACGGAGGGAGGAGAGAGCATGTCGGACACGGCACGGCGCACCACGGCCGGCCGGGCGCAGCCGCCCGGTGCCGCGGAGATCTTCGGCGGGCGATCCTCCCCGACCCGCCACCCGCTGGTGGCCACGGTGATGGTGCTGCCCCTGGCGGCCTTCCTCGCGGTGGTCTTCGGCGGCTGGCACGCCGTCGTCACTCAGGCGTCGTCCGTGGCCGGAATGCTGGGGCGCTGAGCGCCCCGGGCCCGGGAGAGCGGCCCGGGCCGGGGACAGACCGGCACTGACCCCGTGGGGACGGGGGTGCGGCGGACGGCACGGCTGGCCGGGTACCTGGGGAGGTACCCGGCCAAGGCGTGTGTGCAGGCCGACGCCGCAAAAGGCCGGAGGCCGGAACACCGTGGTGCTCCGGCCTCCGGCCGATCATGGTGCGCGATACTGGGATTGAACCAGTGACCTCTTCCGTGTCAGGGAAGCGCTCTCCCGCTGAGCTAATCGCGCGGGGAAGATCCTTGCGGATCCAGTGGACGATACTGGGATTGAACCAGTGACCTCTTCCGTGTCAGGGAAGCGCTCTCCCGCTGAGCTAATCGTCCGGGCAGTGCTGCGTGCGCGATACTGGGATTGAACCAGTGACCTCTTCCGTGTCAGGGAAGCGCTCTCCCGCTGAGCTAATCGCGCGGGGAAGATCCATGGGGATCCAGTGGACGATACTGGGATTGAACCAGTGACCTCTTCCGTGTCAGGGAAGCGCTCTCCCGCTGAGCTAATCGTCCTTGGAGGTGGAGACGGGATTTGAACCCGTGTAGACGGCTTTGCAGGCCGTTGCCTCGCCTCTCGGCCACTCCACCAGGAGCGGGGGGTCGGGAAGATCCCCCACATCGAGCGGACGACGAGATTCGAACTCGCGACCCTCACCTTGGCAAGGTGATGCTCTACCAGCTGAGCCACGTCCGCAGTTTGTCGTTTCTCCGGGGCGCTTCCGCGTCCCGGCGACGTGTTGAACTCTAGCGGATTCCGGCTCCAGCTCAAATTCCGTTTCCGCAGCGTGCTGCGCTGATCCCGATCCGATCCCGTCCCCGGGTCGCCCGGAGGACCGCGCCATAGACTCGTTGACGTGCACGACCTCACCCCCATGGCCCGCTTCGGCGGGCTGCTCGCGACCGATCTGCGCGACGTGACCAGCGACCCCGCCGCTCTGGACTCCACGGGCTGGTGGGCGGTCGTCGCCGACTTCGAGGGCGGCCTGCACTGCGCCCGCTTCGCCGACGTCCGGCCCGCGCCGGCCCCCGCCCCGGTCCCCGGCCGCTGGCGCGGGCCCGCCCCGGACGCCTGGACCAGCTCGCTGGACCGGGACGCCTACATCGCGGGCGTCCGCCGCATCCGCGAGCACATCGCGGCCGGCGAGGTCTACCAGGCCAACCTCTGCCGGGTGCTGAGCGCGCCCCTGCCCGACCCGGCCGCCGCCGACGTCGACGCCCTCACCGCGCTGCTCGCCCGGGGCAACCCCGCCCCCCACGCGGGCACGGTGCGGCTGCCCGCCCACGGGGTGGAGGTCGCCACCGCCTCCCCGGAGCTGTATCTGCGCCGCACCGGCACCACGGTCGAGTCCGGGCCGATCAAGGGCACCGCCCGCACCGCGGACGAGCTGCTGGAGAAGGACTACGCCGAGAACGTCATGATCGTGGACCTGGTCCGCAACGACCTCGGCCGCGTCTGCGCCACCGGCTCCGTCACCGTCCCCGCGCTCTGCGCGGTCGAGCCGCACCCCGGCCTGGTGCACCTCGTCTCCACCGTCCGCGGCGAGACGGCGGAGAAGTACCGGGGACGGGCCTGGGCTGAGCTGTTCGCCGCCACCTTCCCGCCCGGCTCGGTCACCGGCGCCCCCAAGACCAGCGCCCTGCAGATCATCGAGTCCCTGGAGACCGCCCCCCGCGGTCCCTACTGCGGAGGCGTCGGCTGGGTCGACGCCGACCGCGGCACCGGCGAACTCGCCGTGGGCATCCGCACGTTCTGGATCGACCGGGCCGCCGTAGGCGGCCCCGTCCTGCGCTTCGGCACCGGCGCCGGGATCACCTGGGGGTCCGACCCGGAGGGGGAGTGGGCCGAGACGGAACTCAAGGCGGCCCGGCTGCTGGCGATAGCGTCGGGAACGTACCAGCCGCTCGGAGGGAGAATCCGGTGAAGATCTGGTTCGACGGATCCCTGTGCGACCCCGCGGACGCCAGGGTCTCGGTCTTCGACCACGGTCTGACCGTCGGCGACGGCGTCTTCGAGACGCTCAAGACCACCGACGGCCGGCCCTTCGCGCTCACCCGGCACGTGGCCCGGCTCGCCGCGTCGGCACGCGGCATCGGTCTGCCCGAGCCGGACCTCGACGAGGTACGGGCCGCCTGCACGGCCGTTCTCGGCGCCAACCCTGCGCCCCGGGGCAGACTCCGCATCACCTTCACCGGAGGGCTCGCCCCGCTCGGCTCCGACCGCGGCGACGGCGCCCCGACCCTCCTCGTCGCCCTGACCGAGGTCTCGCGCCGTCCGGACACCACGGCCGTGGTCACCGTCCCCTGGACCCGCAACGAGCGCGGTGCCCTCACCGGGATCAAGTCCACCTCGTACGCCGAGAACGTCGTCGCCCTGGCCCGGGCCCGCGAACAGGGCGCCTCCGAGGCCCTGTTCGCCAACACCGCCGGCCGGCTCTGCGAGGGCACCGGCTCCAACGTCTTCGTCGTCCTCGACGGCGCACTGCACACCCCGCCGCTCGCCTCCGGCTGCCTCGCCGGCATCACCCGGGCCCTCGTCCTGGAATGGGTCGGCGCCAAGGAGACCGACCTGCCCTTCGACGTCCTGGAACGTGCCGAGGAGGTCTTCCTGACCTCCAGCACCCGCGACGTCCAGGCCGTCCACACCCTCGACGGCCGCAGGCTCCCGGCCGCGCCCGGCCCGGTGACGGCGGAGGCGATGCGGGTCTTCGACGAGCACGCGGCGACCGTTCCCGATCCGTAAAGCCGGTGACGTACGGCCGCGTGGCCGGTACAACACCAACGTGACCACCACCCTGCGCCCCGCGGCCCCCGAACAGCGCACCGACGACGGCGGTCGGTCCCGCCGGTACGAGATCCGTGTCAACAGCCGCCCCGTCGGCAGCATCGACCTCGCCACCGACCGGCGCTTCGGACCCGGCGTCGGACGGATCGTCCGGCTCGGCGTCCAGGTGCCCGACCGGCGCCGCGGCCGGGGCACGGTCGCGGCCCTCGCCGCCGAGGAGGTGCTGCGCGGCTGGGGCTGCCGGCGGGTGGAGGTCTGCGTCGCCGCCGAACAGGCCGCGGCGGGCCTGCCGCTCGCCACCGCGCTCGGCTACACCGAACGCAACCGCACCATGGGCAAGCTCCTGTCCGCCGAGCCGCCGTCCCTGCCGGACGGCACCGGCGGACGGCCCATGACGGAGGCGGAGTTCGCGGTCTGGGAACCGGCCGCACGGGCGGAGTACGCGGAGCGCTGGACCGCATACGGCGTCCCCGCCGACCGGGCACGCGCCCAGGCCGAGGCCGATCACCGCGCCCTGCTCCCCGACGGCCGGAGCACCGAAGGCATGCTGCTGCGCGTCCTCACCCACCGCGGCATCCGGGTGGGCACCCTGTGGGCCGCCCTGCGCGGTTTCGTCTACCGGGTGGAGGTCGACCCCGGCCACCGGGGCCGGGGCCACGGCCGCTCCCTGATGCTCCTGGCCGAGACCGAGACCCGCACAGCCGGAGCGGACCGCCTCCGGCTCAACGTCTTCGCCGACAACCCCCCGGCACGGCGCCTGTACGAGTCACTGGGCTACGAGCCGGAGGAGTACCACTTGTCGAAGGAACTGCTCTAGCCGCGGGGAACTGCGCGATCAGCCACAGCCGACCTGCAGCGTTCAACCGGCCAGCAGCCGCTCGGCAATCTCCTCGACCCGCTGCCGCAGGCCATCCTGGCTCTTCCCGCCGTCCAGCCGCTCCCCGCCGATGACGTAGGTGGGCGTACCGGTCACCCCGATCGCCTTGCCCTCCGCCTGGTCGGCGTCGACGATCAGCATGTGCCGCCCGTCGATCAGCGCGGTGCCGATCTCCTCGGCGTCCAGCCCGAGTCCGGCCGCGATCTCGGCCAGCAGCGGCTCGCCCCGCTTCTCCAGTTCCTCGGCGCGGGCCAGCACCGCCTCGGCGTACGGCCACGCCCGTCCCTGCTCGGCCGCCTCCTCGGCAGCCTGCGCGGCGGCGTAGGAATGCTTGTGCTTCTCCAGCGGGAAGTGCCGCAGCCGGATCTCCAGCCGCTCGCCGAACCGGGCGCGCAGCGCACGCAGGTCGTCGAGGGCGGTACGGCAGTCGGTGCACTGGAGCTCGCACCAGACGTCGAGGACGACGGGGGCGGTGGTGTCGGTGTCGCTCATGGGACCAGTCTCCCAGCCCGTCCGGGGCGCGGAGATCTCGGTCCCGGGGAGGAGAACGCCCCCGAGACGACCCGGAGATCTCCCTGAGCCCCCGCCGGGCCGTGGCCTGCGCGGTCCGGGCCGGTGCAGGATGGAGGCAGAAGACCGTCACGACAGGAGGACCGGATGCTGACCTCGACCGTATGTGCCGCGGTGTCCGCGGCCGGCCTCGGCATCGCCGTGCTGACGGCCTACCGCAAGCGCTTCCTCGCCGCGACCCGCATCGCCGCCTACGCCCTGATCCCCGTCGGGCTGGTCCTGACCGGCGTCGTCGACTGGCTCACCGGCCTCGTCCTCAAGCCCTCCGTCTGGGCCGGCTTCGCCGTGCTCGCGCTCTCGGCCGTGCTGTTCGCGGTGAGCAGGGCCGTCGAGCGCCGCCGCGGGGGCAGCCGCAAGGAGCGCCGGGCGGCGGCCGCCGCCGCAGGGCCCGACGCCGTGGCCCCCGCCGCCTCGGCCCCCTCGCTCGGTCCCGCCCGCACCGAGCGCCCCACGGGCAGGACAAAGGCGAAGGCCCCCGCGTCCGACGGGGAGGATTTCTCCGACATCGAGGCGATCCTCAAGAAGCACGGGATCTGACGAACTCCCCTGCCGAGTTTGCGCGTTCGCCGGTGCACCGGGTCCGGGCTGCGCCATGATCGGCGGAGATGAACGACGAACCGGCCGAGATCACCGAGGAACCGCGCGGCTGCCTCTTCGCACTGTCGCAACCGCCCCTGATGTTCTTCCTGACCTTCATAGCCACCCTGATCCTGGTGACCGCGGTCCATGATCTCTACCGATGGTGACGCTCAGCCCGCCGCCTCCCGGCGGCGCGCCCGGTACGCGGCCACGTGGAGCCGGTTCCCGCAGGTGCGGCCGTCGCAGTAGCGGCGCGAGCGATTGCGCGAGAGATCGACGAAGGCCCGCCCGCAGTCCGGTGCCGCGCAGCGCCGCAGCCGCTCGCGTTCGCCCGCCACCAGCAGGAAGGCGAGCGCCATCCCGCCGTCCGCCGCCAGGTGCTCGGCCACGGAGGCGCCGGGCGCGAAGTAGTGCACGTGCCAGTCGTAGCCGTCGTGGTCGGTCAGCCGCGGCGTGGTGCCCGCTCCGGCGATCAGCACATTGAGCAACTCGGCCGCGGCCGGCACGGCCTCGGCGTCGAAGACCTGCGCGAACCGGTCCCGTACGGCCAGCACCGCCCGCAGGTCCTCGTCCTGCAGCACCCCGATCCCGCTGATCCCGTGGCGCTCGACGAAGCCCTGCAGTTCCTGCGGGTCGCCGGGGCCGCTGTTGAGGAGATCGACGACGGCATCCAGCGCACACCGGGTGTCATGGTTGATCAGCACGGATTCGGACGCTCCCTTGCCGGGCGGACGGGACGGGCGGGGCGGATGGTTCCGGGGCGGCATCTGTTCGACCGCGGGCACCGACCTTACCGGCGCCCGCAAGAGCGCAACGCGACGGCGCCGCCGCCGCGGAGGATCCGCGGCGACGGCGCCGTGTCGTGCCGTATGTGCAAGATGCTGCGCACTGCCTCCCCGAGTGGGCTGGTGCGCTCCGGAGGTCAGCTCTCGGCCAGGATGTGGGAAAGCTCCGTGTCCAGGTCGAAGTGACGGTGTTCGGTGCCCGGCGGGACGGCGGCGTCGGTCCGCTTCAGGAAGGACTCCAGCGCCCGGGCCGGGGCCTCCAGCAGCGCCTCGCCCTCGGGAGAGCTCAGCGCGATGCAGACGACGCCCTGACCGTGGCTGCGGGACGGCCAGACGCGGACGTCGCCGGTGCCGGTGGGCCGGTGCAGGCCCTCGGCGAGCAGGTCACGGGCGAAGACCCATTCGACCGTCTCTTCGGCTCCGGTGTGGAAGGTGGCGTGCACGGCATACGGATCGGCCGTGTCGTACCGCAGGCCTGCGGGTACAGGCAGTGAGGATTCGCTCGACACAACGAGGCGCAGGTGCAGCTCGCAGCTGACCGTGGTGTTCATAAGCGCCAGGGCCTTTCGCTCAGTGTGCGCTCGGGGATTCGCACGTCGGCGAAATCGACATGCCACCTACGGTGCCGTTGTAAACCCCTCTGACCGTTTTGAGGCTCTTCGGATACCTCGTACGGCCCAGTCGTGACGCCGTGTATACCGCCGAACCGGTCATTTCCGGAACGCGCCGGTGGACGTCGCGGTGCGCCGGGCGCGGAGAGCGGGGACACGGAGCGTGACGAACCGGGCGCAGCGGCGCCGCCGACCCCGCGCAGGGGGTTCGGCGCACCCTCTGACATGCGGTAATGTTTGCGGTGCGCCCGGGCGATTAGCTCAGCGGGAGAGCGCTTCGTTCACACCGAAGAGGTCACTGGTTCGATCCCAGTATCGCCCACCCTGGTACCGAGGGCCCGCAAGGAATACCACCTTGCGGGCCCTCGGTCTTTTGGTGTGCCCTGGCGGCATGCCCCGGCGCTCTCTCCATCGCTACCGTTTCCGCGACGCCTGGCCGCTGCCCGCACCCCCCGACGCCGTCTACACCGTCCTCGAGGCCGCGGAGGAGTATCCCGACTGGTGGCCGCAGGTCCGGCGGGTCGATCCCGTCGACGACACCGGCGGCACCGCGCGCTTCCGCTCGTTCCTGCCGTACGAGCTCACCGTCACCGCCCGCGAGACCCGCCGCGACCCCGCCGCCCGCGTCCTGGAGATCGCCATGACCGGTGACCTCGAGGGCTGGGCCCGCTGGACCGTCCTGGACCGCGGCAAGGCCGGCAGCCTGGCCCGCTTCGATCAGGAAGTGGAGGTCCGCAAGCCCGTGATGCGGCGCCTGGCCCTGCCCGGCCGCCCCTTCTTCCTCGCCAACCACGCGTGGATGATGCGCGCCGGCCGACGTGGACTGCGTGCCCGCCTGGACCGTGGGGCCCCGGGAATTTGAAGGAACGGCGCGATCACCTGTATTGTTCAGTGCGTTCCCGCGGGAAACCGCGAGAACGACCCGGGCGATTAGCTCAGCGGGAGAGCACTTCGTTCACACCGAAGGGGTCACTGGTTCGATCCCAGTATCGCCCACCCCGGCAAGGCCGGTCCGTCAACCGACGGACCGGCCTTGTGCGTTGTGGCCGGGCCCTCACGCCGCGGCGCGGATCTCCGGCCGCAGCGGCCATGCCGGGTCGCACTGTTCGTCGGAGCCGTTGCGCGCGAACCACGCCTGCAGGCCACGCGCCTGCGCCGCGTGCCACACCTCCTGCCGCGCGTGCAGCTCGGTCGGGCTCAGCCGGTCCAGGCGCGAGGCGAAGCGCCGCCCCACCGCCCGGACCACCTCCAGCGCCGCCACCGCGTCCGCGGACGCGTCGTGCGCCCCGGACAGCTCCACCCCGTAGTGCGTGCACAGGTCCGTCAGCGTCCGGCGGCCCTTGCGGTAGCGGTCCAGGTGCTTGTCGAGCACCCACGGGTCCAGCACGCACAGCGGCGACCCGGCCAGATACCCGGCCAGTGACGAGGCCCGGTGCCGGCGCAACTCGCGGTCCAGCAGCGTCAGATCGAACGGCGCGTTCATCACCACCAGCGGCACGCCGCGGGCGGCATGGCCGGCCAGCGCCCGGGCTATCTCCTCCATCACGGGGGACGGCCACCGGCCGTGCCGCTGCAGATGGGCCTCCGTCAGACCGTGGACGGTCGTCGCCCCTTCGGGGACCGGGACCCCGGGGTCGACCAGCCAGCGCGTCACCACCGGCGAGGCCCCCGCCTGTGACTGCGCCACGACCGCCGCCGACACGATCCGGTCGTGTTCGACGTCGACACCGGTGGTCTCGGTGTCGAAGGCGGCAAGTGCTCCTTCGAACCAGCACGGCATGTCACAACTCCTCGCGCTTGTCCGGCAAATGGCGTGTTTCCCCTCCCCGCCAGGTGATACCCGGCCGTAGTACGGACCGAACCGCCCCTGTTTGGCGGGGAGTTCGTGCGGAGACAACACAGTTGTACGGACCACAGGACAGGCGAGCCCGGAAGGCTTTCGGACATGGCGCTCGCGCAGCCCGACCCCGCCGCACCGACCGGCGGCCTGCTGACCCCACCGGTTCCCCCGCCCGGGCCGGTGCGCGGCACGCTCGCCGTCACGGCCTGCATGGAGACCCTGCAGATCGGCTATCTGCACGCGGTGGCCGCCGCAGCCGGCTGCTCGCTCGCCCAGCCCTTTCCCGACAACGGCATCGACTGGCACGTCAGCCACAGCGCCCCCGGGCACACCGCCGACGACGAGGTCACCATCAAGGTGCAGCTCAAGTGCACCTACCAGCTCGGCCCCTGGGCGGCGGTGCCCGGCGCCCGCACGTCGGTCCCGTTCACCCTCGACAACGACCACCTGGTCAAGCTCGCCCGCACCCCGGTCTCCGTGCACAAGATCCTCGTCGTGATGATCGTGCCCCGGAGCCCGGACGACTGGCTCCGCGCCGGCCACGACCACCTCGAACTGCGGCACTGCTGCTACTGGACCAATCTCGCCGGGCACCCCGTGACCGGCAGACGCCGGACCACCGTGCGGATACCGACCTCGCACGTCTTCGACGACCGCGCCCTCTGCGCAATCATGAACCGGGTCGGGGCGGGAGGGAGACCCTGATGCATCAACGGCCCGAGCACCGCCCCACCGCGGCCCGGCCCGCCCCGCCGCCCGACCCCCGCGTCCTCGCCGCCCTGCTCGCCCGGCACGGCTGGCGGCGCCGCGGCGGCGGCCACGGGCGCTACAGCCGCTGGACACCGCCCCAGGGCACCGGCGCCGGCACCAGCCTCCTCGTCCCGGAGAGCAGCGTCTTCCCCGACAGCGCCGACCTGCTCGCCGAGGCCCTCACCGCGCTCGAACGCAGTGCCGCCCCCTCCGCGCGCGCCGTCCTCATCGCCCTGCACCTGCCCAGTGACGAGATCCGCTGGTGGCGCGGGATCCCCGAACCCCGTGTCCCGGCCGCCGCCTGGACCGCGCAGGAGCGGCTGCGTGCAGGAGTCCGCGCCATGCTGCTCGCCGGCGCCCTCGCCGCCCGCGGCCCCGCCGGCCACCACGGTGCCCGGCGCCGCCGCGAGGCCGAGGCCTCCCTGGAGCCGCTCCTGGTGGGCCCCGCGCCGGGCGGCCGCGAGCTGACCGTTTTCGCCCCGGCGGACGGTTCCCGGGCCGTCGTCACCGCCCTGCTGCGCGCCCTGCAGGCGGCTCGCGACGGCTGCGACTACCAGCGGGCCACGGGGCGCTGGGACGCCCTCGACGCGGCCGTCGCGGCAGGGGTGAGCAGGGAGCTGACCGAGGCCGTGGTCGCGCTCGTCGGCGGCTCGGAGGGCATCCGCGTCGGCGTGGAGTGGGCGCCCGCCGCCGGTCCGCCCGGGGGCTTCGCCGCACGGCCCGAGCCCGTCGAGTTCAGCCCGGGCGACCTCCCGGCGCTGCGCGAGGCGGGCGCCCGGTACGTCCGGGACGAGCCCTCGGTGCCCGTCCTGCTCACCGCGGCCGTGGTGCGGATGCGCCGCGAGGCACAGGGCGGGGCGGGGACGGTGCGGCTGCGGGTGCTGGCCGGTGCGGACGTCACCCAGGTGCGGGCCCTGCTCGGTGCGGAGGACTACCGAATCGCCGGCTATGCGCACCTGCTCGGCCTGCCGGTCAGGGTGACCGGACGGCTGGAGAGCCGCAGCGGCTTCCGGCGGCTGGCCGACGCGGGCGGTGTGATGCCCGCGGAGGTGGACGAGGCGGAGCGGGACCGGCTGCTCAAATCGCTCCAGGAGAATCTCGAGGCCTTGGGGGAGAGGGACGGCGACGGCTGACCGTTTAGCGGGCAGTGGGCCCGGCTCGGTACGATTCAGGCCGCAGCGAACCGCTGTGGCATCCCGTGAGTCAGGAGAGACCGGTGTCAGACGTCCGTGTGACCATCCAACGCGATTCCGAGCGGGAAGAGCGCGTGGTGACCACGGGCACGACGGCCGCCGAGCTCTTCGCGGGCGAGCGCACCGTCGTCGCCGCCCGGGTCGCGGGCGAGCTCAAGGACCTCGCGTACGTCGTCGCCGACGGCGAGGAGGTCGAGCCCGTCGAGATCTCCTCCGAGGACGGTCTCAACATCCTGCGCCACTCGACCGCGCACATCATGGCCCAGGCCGTCCAGGAGCTCTTCCCGGAGGCCAAGCTGGGCATCGGTCCGCCGGTCAAGGACGGCTTCTACTACGACTTCGACGTCGAGAAGCCGTTCCACCCCGATGACCTCAAGGCCATCGAGAAGAAGATGCAGGAGATCGTCAAGCGGGGGCAGAAGTTCTCCCGCCGCGTGGTCACCGACGAGGCCGCCCGCGAGGAGCTCGCGGACGAGCCGTACAAGCTGGAGCTGATCGGCCTCAAGGGCTCCGCTTCGCACGACGACGGCGCGGACGTCGAGGTCGGCTCGGGCGAGCTCACCATCTACGACAACCTGGACGCGAAGACCGGGGACCTGTGCTGGAAGGACCTCTGCCGGGGTCCGCACCTGCCGACCACCCGCGTCGTCCCGGCGTTCAAGCTGATGCGCAACGCCGCCGCGTACTGGCGCGGCAGCGAGAAGAACCCGATGCTCCAGCGCATCTACGGCACCGCGTGGCCGACGAAGGACGAGCTGAAGGCGCACCTGGACTTCCTGGCCGAGGCCGAGAAGCGCGACCACCGCAAGCTCGGCGCCGAGCTCGACCTGTTCTCCTTCCCGGACGAGCTGGGCCCCGGCCTGGCGGTCTTCCACCCCAAGGGCGGGGTGATCCGCAAGGAGATGGAGAACTACTCGCGCCGCCGGCACGAGGACGCGGACTACGAGTTCGTGAACACCCCGCACCTCACGAAGGAACACCTCTTCGAGACCTCGGGGCACCTGCCGCACTACGGCGAGGCCATGTTCCCGCCCATCGAGTTCGACGGGCAGAACTACCGCCTGAAGGCCATGAACTGCCCGATGCACAACTTGATCTTCAAGTCGCGCGGGCGGTCCTACCGTGAGCTCCCCCTCCGCCTCTTCGAGTTCGGCACGGTCTACCGCTACGAGAAGTCCGGCGTCGTCCACGGCCTGACCCGCTCCCGCGGCTTCACCCAGGACGACTCGCACATCTACTGCACCAAGGAGCAGATGCCGGAGGAGCTCGACACGCTCCTCACCTTCGTGCTCGACCTGCTGCGCGACTACGGCCTGACCGACTTCGAGCTGGAGCTGTCGACCCGCGACCCCGAGTCGGACAAGTTCATCGGCTCGGACGAGGCGTGGGAGGAGGCCACCGAGGCGCTGCGCCAGGCGGCCGAGAAGCAGGGCCTGCCGCTGACTCCGGACCCGGGCGGCGCCGCGTTCTACGGCCCGAAGATCTCGGTGCAGGCGCGTGACGCGATCGGCCGTTCCTGGCAGATGTCGACCCTCCAGGTCGACTTCAACCAGCCCGCGCGCTTCGGCCTGGAGTACACGGCGGCGGACGGCTCGCGCCAGCAGCCCGTCATGATCCACCGGGCTCTGTTCGGCTCGATCGAGCGGTTCTTCGGCGTGCTGCTGGAGCACTACGCGGGCGCGTTCCCGGCGTGGCTGGCCCCGGTCCAGGCGGTCGGCATCCCGATCGGCGAGGCGCACGTGCCGTACCTGCAGGAGTTCGCCGCGGAGGCGAAGAAGCAGGGCCTGCGGGTGGAGGTCGACGCCTCCTCGGACCGGATGCAGAAGAAAATCAGGAACCACCAGAAGCTCAAGGTCCCCTTCATGATCATCGTCGGTGACGACGACATGAACGCGGGCACGGTGTCGTTCCGTTACCGCGACGGTTCGCAGGAGAACGGCATCCCGCGCGACGAGGCCATCGCGAAGATCGTCGACGTGGTGGAGCGCCGCGTCCAGGTCTGACGTTCCGCGGACGAACAACCCGAGGGGCGGCCCGCCAGGGCCGCCCCTCGGCGCGTCCCCGCCGGGGAATATGCTTCTCAGCATGACGAGTGAGCCGGAGCAGCAGTTCGGAGTCGGCGCTCCCGACGCCTTCCAGCGTCTGTGGACGCCCCATCGGATGGCGTACATCCAGGGGGAGAACAAGCCCACGGGTACGGGCGCGGACGACGGCTGCCCGTTCTGCTCGATCCCGGCCAAGAGCGACGAGGACGGGCTGATCATCGCGCGGGGCGAGCGCGTCTACGCCGTGCTCAACCTCTACCCGTACAACGGCGGTCACTGCATGGTCGTCCCGTTCCGGCACGTGGCCGACTACACCGACCTGGACGAGGCCGAGACCGCCGAGCTGGCCGAGTTCACCAAGCGCGCCATGCGGGCGCTGCGCGCCGCCTCCGGGGCCCACGGCTTCAACATCGGCATGAACCAGGGGGCGACCGCCGGCGCCGGCATCGCCGCCCACCTGCACCAGCACATCGTTCCCCGCTGGGGCGGGGACACCAACTTCATGCCCGTCGTCGGGCACACCAAGGTGCTGCCGCAACTGCTCGCGGACACCCGGAAGATGCTCGCCGACGTCTGGCCGACCGTATAGACCGGTAAACCGGTAAACCGGTAAACCGGTAAACCGGCTATTCGGCTGTACCGGCCTCTCCGGGAGGACACGGAACGGGGTAAATCGGGTAAACCACCCCGATTCCTACTAAAGAAGCTCTAATGGGACGGTGACTTTTCTTCACCGTCGCACCGTGCTGCGCGCAGCCGCAGGCGGCGCCCTCGCCGGAGCGGCCGGGGCGGGTGCCTCCGGCTGCACCGGGGACGGGGCACCGCCCCGCGCGCAGCCCTCCCGCCCGCCCGCGGCGAAGCCCCGGGTGTCCGTACCGCCGGGCGCGCCGCCCGTACTGCCCCGGCTGCCGGCCGGGCTGCCCGCCCAGATCGAGCACGGTCCGCGGCAGGGGCACGGCGTCGCCCTGACGTTCCACGGCCGCGGTGATGCGAAGTCGGCCCTCGCCCTGCTCTCCGAGGTGGAGCGGGCCGGGGCCCGGGTGACCGTGCTGGCGGTCGGCGACTGGCTGGACGCCCAGCCCCAGATGGCCCGCCGGGTGCTCGACGGCGGGCACGAGCTGGGCAATCACACCATGCGCCATCTCAGCATCTGCTCGATGGGCGCGAAGGCCGCCTACGCCGAGATCACCGAGTGCGCCGACCGGCTGCGCCGGCTCACGGGCGGCATCGGCCGCTGGTTCCGGCCGTCCCGGGCGCGGCGGGCCACCGACCAGGTGGCCCAGCTGGCGCGAAAGGCCGGTTACCCGCACGTCCTGTCGTACGACGTGGACTCCCTCGACTTCACCGACCCCGGCGCCGAGGCGGTCCGGCGTACCGTGCTGAATGCGGTGCGGCCCGGGTCGGTGGTGAGTCTGCACTTCGGGCATCCCGGCACGGTCGCCGCGCTGCCCGCGATCCTCGACGGCCTCCACCGCCGCGGTCTGCGTGCGGTGACGACTACGGAGCTGCTGACCCGATGATCCCGTTCTCGCCCGTTCGTCCCGGTCCTCGCCACCCCTTCCGTCCGGTCCGTTCGCGTCCGCTGCGCCGCCCCGCCGTGCTGGCGGCGTCCCTCTGCCTCGTTCTGGCGGCCGTCGCCGGCTGCGGCGGGGGCAGCAGCGGCAAGGAGGGGCCGGCCGCACGGCAGACGCATCCGGGCGGGCACGGCCAGGGGGCGGCGCGGGGGGTGCCGCAGGGGCTGCCGGGGATGCCGCCGCTGCTGGACCCGAACGACGTGTACGCGGCGGACCGGCCGAACGCTCTGTCGCCGGTGGTGCGGAACTTTCCGTCCCGGGTGTACGTGCCCAACACCGAGTCGGACACGGTCAGCGTGATCGACCCCAAGACGTACAAGGTCATCGAGACGATCCCGGTCGGCAACCAGCCGCAGCACGTGGTGCCGTCGTGGGACCTGAAGACGCTGTGGGTCAACAACGACCGCGGCCACACGCTCACCCCGATCGACCCGGCAACGGGGAAGGCGGGCAAGCCGGTCGACGTCCACGACCCCTACAACCTCTATTTCACCCCGGACGGCAAGTACGCGGTGGTGATGGCGTCGATGGACCGCGAGCTGGTGTTCCGGGACGCCCACACGATGAAGCGGATGAAGACCGAGCCGGTGAGCTGCCTGGGGGTCAATCACGCCGACTTCTCGCCGGACGGGCGGTACTTCATCGTCTCCTGCGAGTTCTCCGGTGAACTGCTGAAGGTGGACACGGCCCGGATGAAGGTGATCGGCCAGCAGAAGCTGCCGTTCGACGGGGCGATGCCGCAGGACGTGAAGATCGCCTCGGACGGGAAGACCTGGTACGTCGCGGACATGATGGCCGACGGGGTGTGGGTGCTGGACGGCGACAAGTTCACCGAGCCCTGGCTGATGCCGACGGGCAAGGGGGCGCACGGCCTGTACGTGAGCCGGGACTCGAAGTCGATGTACATCTCGAACCGGGGCGAGGGCTCGATCTCGGTGCTGGATCTGGCCACCCGCAAGCTGGTGAAGAAGTGGGAGCTGCCGGACGGCGGCAGCCCGGATATGGGCGGGGTGTCGGCGGACGGCAAGGAGCTGTGGCTGTCGGGGCGTTACAACAGCGAGGTGTACGTGATCGACACCAACGACGGTCACCAGATCGCCCGCATCCCGGTGGGGGCGGGGCCGCACGGACTGGCCTTCTACCCCCAGCCGGGTCGCTATTCGCTGGGACACACGGGGATCTTCAGGTGAGGCTGCCGCGCCCCGAAAGGGGCGCGGGTCACGCGTTGTAGACGTCGGCCTGACGCGGTGTCGGGTCCTGGATCGCACCGCTGAGCGTGTTGGCCCGGTTGCCGAACTTCTCGGTGTTCACGCCGTTTTCGGCGAGGACACGCAGCGCGGCCTGATGCACCACGCGCAGCACGGGAGTGGCCGCGCGCAGGGCGTCGTCGGCCATGAAGCGGTGCCGCCACGGCTTGTCGGCCCACGCGTGGCGCAGCCCGAACGGCTCGGGGAGGACGAGCTTGCCGCCCCAGTACTCCAGGAGCGGCGGGTACCAGGTGAGCGGGGCGCGCACGGAGAGGCGGACGACCTCGCGGGGCTCGACGACGCGCAGGGTGAGCTCCCGGGTCTCCCAGAACTTGAGGGCCTTGCGGAAGGTCCGGGTCCGGCTCTTGGGGCGGCCGTTGAAGACCGCGTGCGTGGGGCCGAGGGCGTGGCCGGTGGCCTCGATGCGCAGTGTCTTGTGCAGCACGGTGACGTTGATGAGCAGGGTGATGACCAACTGGCCGTCCCAGAGCACGAACTGGACGCCCAGGTAGTGCCGGTCGCCGCTGCCGAAGTGCTGCTTGTCGCAGATCTCCTGGAGCCGGGGACCCCTTATCTGGTACGTGGCCGAGTCGGTGCCGGCGGGGCGGGAGACGGCGCCGGCGCCCTCGCCGATGGGGGAGACCACCCAGTGCTCGACGTCGGGGGCGGTGAGGCCACCGGTGTTGATGGGGGTGCGTTCGAGCAGCTTGAGCTGGTCGTGGATGGCGCGGACGATGTCCCAGCTGCGGAAGGGGTTGATGTCCTTGCCGGGGTCGAGGGGGACGAGATCCTCGGCGAGCTGCCAGCTGCCCCAGCGGGTGCCCATGCCGAGTATGCCCTTGGGGCCGGCGTAGAAGACGACGTTGCTGTGCTGCTCGGCGGCGAGGCGTTCGAGGTTCTGGCGGAGCTGTTCGGCGGCGCTCTCGCCGGGGGTGGAGGGCACGGCCTCGGGGATCTTGGCGCCGATGCCGCCGCCGTCGAGCAGGCCCGTCCAGCGCTCGCGGAGGTCCTTGGCGGTGTGCTCGCAGATCTGCTGCGCCCAGAGACCGCCGATCACGGGGGCGACGAGCATGGCGCGCAGGTAGATGTACCAGAAGCCGGTGAAGGGCAGTTTGACGAAGAGGACGACGATGGCCAGGCCGAGCACGCCGAACAGGGCCACGCCCAGCGCGCCGGCGCGCTTGTCCTGGGATCCGGCGAGGGTGCGGCGGAGCTGGAAGGCGCCGAGCCAGAGCAGGACGCCGGGCAGGAAGAGCAGCCCGAACAGGACCATGATCAGGGTCAGCCGGGCGTCGCGCTCCTTGCGGATGCGGGAGGCGGCCAGGCAGTGCTCGACGATGACCTGGGGTTCGAGCCCGAAGGACTGGATGAGCGGCTTGCGGCCGCCGGCGAGCATCCGGTTCTGCACGGCGCGGGCGAAGGCCTCGCCCAGGTTGGGCTCGAAGAGGGAGATGCGGGGCGGTTTGACCTCGGAAGTGGCCCAGTCCGAATTGGCTTTGAGGAGTTCGTCCACCGGGCCGTCGCGGTAGGCGGCCGAGGCCAGTGCCTGGGTGGCGGCGGTCTGTCCGGCGCCGCCGGCGACCGGGATCTGTGCCCCCGGGCTGAAGTCGAACGCATCCCCTGCCACTTACGCCCCCAATGCCGCGCGCGTCCGGTGCTCCGGCCTGCTCCCGACCCCCCGGCCCGTGTTCTGTGTCATGGGCCGCATGCTCAGCGTAGTGGTGCGGGGTGCCGGCTGTCGCCGGAGATCGGAAAGCCGCCCGTCCTGGCCGAGTTGGGACGGGCGGCTTGTCAACTATGCCCCGTTTTCCGCCTGTTCGCGGATGCGGTCCGCCAGCTGAGGCGGCATCGGCTCGTGCCGGGCGTAGCCGCGGCTGAACCGCCCGGTGCCGTGCGAGAGGGAGCGCAGGTCCACGGCGTAGCGGCCGATCTCGATCTCGGGCACCTCGGCGCGCACCAGGGTGCGGCCCGCGCCGGACTGCTCGGTGCCGACGACGCGTCCGCGCCGTCCGGACAGATCGCTCATGATCGCGCCGACGAAGTCGTCGGCGACCAGGACCCGGAGTTCGGCGACCGGTTCCAGGAGGTGGATGCGGGTCTCGGCGGCCGCCTCGCGCAGGGCCAGGGCACCGGCGGTCTGGAAGGCGGCGTCGGAGGAGTCCACCGAGTGCGCCTTGCCGTCGAGGAGGGTGACCCGGACGTCGACGAGCGGATAGCCGGCGGCCACCCCGCGGGCGGCCTGGGCCCGTACGCCCTTCTCCACGGAGGGGATGAACTGCCGGGGCACCGCGCCGCCCACGACCTTGTCGACGAACTCGATGCCGGAGCCGCCGGGCAGCGGCTCGACCTCGATCTCGCAGATCGCGAACTGGCCGTGGCCGCCGGACTGTTTGACGTGCCGGCCGCGGCCGGCGGCCCTGCCGCCGAAGGTCTCGCGCAGGGACACCTTGTGCGGGACGACGTCGACCTGCACGCCGTAGCGCGTGCGCAGCCGCTCCAGGGCGACGTCCCGGTGGGCCTCGCCCAGGCACCACAGGACCACCTGGTGGGTGTCCTGGTTCTGCTCCAGCCGCATGGTGGGGTCCTCGGCGACGAGCCGGGCCAGGCCCTGGGAGAGCTTGTCCTCGTCCGCCTTGCTGTGCGCCTGGATGGCCACGGGCAGCAGCGGGTCGGGCATCAGCCAGGGCTCCATCAGCAGCGGATCGCCCTTGGCCGAGAGGGTGTCGCCCGTCTCGGCACGGGTGAGCTTGGCGACGCACGCCAGATCGCCGGCGATGGCCTGGGCGAGCTGGCGCTGCTGCTTGCCGAACGGGGAGGAGAGCGCGCCGACGCGCTCGTCGACGTCGTGGCTCTCGTGCCCGCGGTCCTCCAGGCCGTGCCCGGAGACGTGCACGGTCTCGTCGGGGCGCAGGGTGCCGGAGAAGACCCGGACCAGGGAGAGGCGCCCGACGTAGGGGTCGGAGGCGGTCTTGACGACCTCGGCGGCGAGCGGACCCTCCGGGTCGCAGCACAGCGGCGGGCGCGAGGTGCCCTCCGGCGTGGTGACGGCCGGCGCCTCGCGCTCCAGCGGGGTCGGGAAGCCGCCGGTGACCAGCTCCAGGAGCTCCACCGTGCCCAGGCCCTGGCGGGCGCCCTCGGCCGCCGGGGCGGCGGCGAGCACGGGGTGGAAACTGCCCCGGGCCACGGCCCGTTCGAGGTCCTCGACGAGGGTCTTGACGTCGATCTCCTCGCCGCCGAGGTAGCGGTCCATGAGGGTCTCGTCCTCGCTCTCGGCGATGATCCCCTCGATGAGCCGGTTGCGCGCCTCCTCGATCAGCGGCAGCTGGTCGGCGGAGGGCGCGGACTCGGTGCGCTCGCCGCCGGAGTAGTCGAAGACCCGCTGCGAGAGCAGACCGACGAGCCCGGTGACCGGACGGTGCCCGTCGGGGCCCTCCGGCCCGCGCAACGGGAGATAGAGCGGGAGCACGCCGTCGGGGGAGTCCCCTCCGAAGGCTGCGCGGCAGGTCTCCGTGAGCTGCTCGAAGTCCGCCCGTGCGGCCTCCAGGTGGGTCAGCACGATCGCGCGGGGCATGCCCACGGCCGCGCACTCCTCCCACACCATGCGGGTGGCCCCGGCGATGCCCTCGGCGCCCTCCGCGGCCGAGACGACGAAGAGGGCCGCGTCCGCAGCCCGCAGACCGGCCCTCAGCTCGCCGACGAAGTCGGCATAGCCGGGTGTGTCCAACACGTTGATCTTGATCCCGGCCCATTCGACGGGGACCAGGGACAGCTGCACCGAGCGCTGCTGGCGGTGCTCGATCTCGTCGTGGTCCGAGAGCGAGGCGCCGTCCTCGACCCGGCCGGCCCGGTTGACGGCGCCGGTGGTCAGGGCCAGCGCCTCCACCAGGGTCGTCTTCCCGGACCCACTGTGGCCGACCAGCACCACGTTGCGGATGTTCTGCGGCCGGTCGGCCGTCACTGCCCTGCCGGCGGCCCCTGGATGCGCATTCGTCTTTTCGCCCATGTGTCTCGCCTCTCCGGTCGACACCTGCGGTCCTTCGAGCTTTCCACCGTGGTCACGCTGCGTCCATACGTCGCACACGGGGGCGCAACCGTTTGAGTGGCCGGCAATCGCCCTCCGCCCCGGCGGGCGCAGCGGGGGTGGTGTGCGCGGCGGGTTCCGGCGGCCTGGCTACGATGGGCCAGCCGGTGGCCTTCCGACCATCCGGCCCGCATACGACCCTCCGGGAAGGCCATGCTGAACAAGTACGCGCGTGCGTTCTTCACGCGTGTTCTCACGCCGTTCGCCGCGCTGCTCATCCGACTGGGCGTGAGCCCCGACGCGGTGACCCTCGTCGGTACCGGTGGTGTGGTGGCGGGCGCGCTGGCCTTCTACCCCAGGGGCGAGTTCTTCTGGGGCACGATCGTCATCACCCTGTTCGTCTTCTCGGACCTCGTCGACGGCAACATGGCCCGTCAGCTCGGCCGCTCCAGCCGCTGGGGCGCCTTCCTCGACTCCACCCTCGACCGGGTCGCCGACTCGGCGATCTTCGGTGGCCTGGCCCTCTGGTACGCCGGGCGCGGCGACGACCTCGCGCTGTGCGCGGTGGCCATCTTCTGCCTGGCCAGCGGCCAGGTGGTCTCGTACACCAAGGCCCGCGGCGAGAGCATCGGCCTGCCGGTGAACGTCAACGGCCTGGTCGAGCGCGCCGAGCGGCTCGTCGTCTCGCTGGTCGCCTGCGGCCTCTCCGGGCTGCACGCCTTCGGCGTCCCGCACATCCAGATCCTGCTGCCCATCGCCCTGTGGCTGGTGGCCGTCGGCAGCCTGGTCACGCTCGTCCAGCGGGTGGTGACCGTGCGCCGCGAGGCCGCCGAGGCCGACGCGTCCGTGACGGCGGGCCAGGGCGGCGCCGGGTGAGGGAACAGCTGACCGACGCGCTGTACGGACTCGGGTGGACCACGGTCAGGACGCTCCCCGAGCCCGTCGCCACCGTGCTGGGCCGGCAGATCGCCGACGTGGCCTGGCGGCGGCGCGGCAAGGGCGTGCTGCGCCTGGAGTCCAATCTCGCCCGGGTGGTCCCCGACGCGGGACCGGAGGAGCTCGCCCGGCTGTCCCGGGAGGGCATGCGCTCCTACATGCGCTACTGGATGGAGTCCTTCCGGCTGCCGTCGTGGAGCAAGGACCGCATCCGCACCGGCTTCGACCCCGAGGACGTGCACCACCTGGAGGAGGCCCTGGCCTCCGGGCGGGGCGTGGTGCTGGCGCTGCCCCACATGGGCAACTACGACCTCGCCGGCGCCTGGCTCACCACCCGGCTCGGGGTGCCCTTCACCACCGTCGCCGAGCGGCTCAAGCCCGAGACCCTCTACGACCGGTTCGTCGCCTACCGCGAGGGGCTGGGCATGGAGGTCCTGCCGCACTCCGGCGGCAGCGCCTTCGGCACGCTCGCCCGGCGGCTGCGCTCCGGCGGGGTGGTCTGCCTGGTCGCCGACCGTGATCTGTCCTCCTCCGGGATGGAGGTCTCCTTCTTCGGCGAGGCCACCAAGATGCCCGCCGGACCCGCCATGCTGGCCGTGCAGACCGGCGCCCTGCTGCTGCCGGTGACGCTCTGGTACGACCGCACGCCGGTGCAGAAGGGCCGCGTCCACGCGCCCCTGGAGGTGCCGGCGACCGGCACCCGCGCCGAGAAGGCCGCGATGCTGACCCAGGAGATGGCCGACGCCTTCGCCTCCGGCATCGCCGCGCACCCGCAGGACTGGCACATGCTCCAGCGGCTGTGGCTCGCCGACCTCGAGCGGCCCGCCGAACCCCGCCCCGACACGAGCCCCGCGCAACCGGAGGGCTCCGGAAGCTCCGGAACGGAGAAGCCTTGAGGATCGGGATCGTCTGCCCCTACTCCTGGGACGTCCCCGGCGGCGTCCAGTTCCACATCAGGGACCTCGCCGAGCACCTGATCCGGCTGGGCCACGAGGTCTCGGTGCTCGCGCCCGCCGACGACGAGACCCCGCTGCCGCCCTTCGTCGTCTCGGCCGGACGGGCCGTGCCCGTGCCGTACAACGGCTCGGTGGCCCGGCTGAACTTCGGCTTCCTCTCGGCCGCGCGGGTGCGCCGCTGGCTGCACGAGGGCGACTTCGACGTCATCCACATCCACGAGCCGGCCACCCCGTCGCTGGGCCTGCTCTCCTGCTGGGCCGCCCAGGGCCCGATCGTGGCGACCTTCCACACCTCCAATCCGCGCTCGCGCGCGATGATCGCGGCCTATCCCATCCTCCAGCCGGCACTGGAGAAGATCAGCGCCCGGATCGCGGTGAGCGAGTACGCCCGCAGGACGCTGGTGGAGCACCTCGGGGGTGACGCGGTGGTCATCCCCAACGGCGTCGACGTCGGCTTCTTCGCCTCCGCCGAGCCGCGGCCGGAGTGGCAGGGCGGGACCATCGGCTTCATCGGCCGCATCGACGAGCCCCGCAAGGGCCTGCCCGTCCTGATGCGTGCCTTGCCCGGGATCCTCGCGGAGCGCCCCGGCACCCGGCTCCTCGTCGCCGGGCGCGGCAACGAGGAGGAGGCCGTCGCCGGCCTGCCGCCGGAGATGCGCGGCAACGTCGAGTTCCTCGGCATGGTCAGCGACGAGGACAAGGCGCGGCTGCTGCGCAGCGTCGACCTGTACGTGGCGCCCAACACCGGAGGCGAGTCCTTCGGCATCATCCTGGTCGAGGCCATGTCGGCGGGCGCGCCCGTCCTCGCCAGCGACCTCGACGCCTTCGCCCAGGTCCTGGACCAGGGGGCGGCGGGCGAGCTGTTCGCCAACGAGGACGCGGATGCGCTGGCCGCGGCGGCCGTGCGGCTGCTGGGCGACCCCGACCGCCGGGCGGAGCTCGGCGAGCGCGGCCGCCGGCATGTGCGGCGCTTCGACTGGACGACGGTCGGCGCGGACATTCTGGCCGTGTACGAGACCGTGGCCGCCGGCGCGGCCTCCGTCGCCACCGATGAACGGACCGGGCTGCGGGCGCGGTTCGGGCTCGCGCGGGATTAGGGGCTCGGCCGGTCACGGCCGTTCTGCGGGTGCAGGGCGGCTGTGGCTGGTCGCGCCGTTCCCCGCGCCCCTATCGGGGCGCGATATCCCGGATCGCGCCCCGAACAGGGGTATGCCGTGCCGGGTCCGGAAGCTGCGGCTGCGGTGGATGCTGAGCAGTGCTGCCAGGCCGATCAGGCCGAGCGAGACGATGCGGCCCACCAGCGGCACCACGTCCACCGGCAGCACCAGTGCGTTCACCGTGTTGAGCGCAGCGTCCAGCAGCTGTATGCCGCCCCACACCGCCGTCAACCCCCGCAGTGCGCCGCGGAATTCGGCCGATTCCCGCCATGCACGCTCCGCGGCCGCGGCGGCCTCCGGTCCGCGCAGCCGGCCGCCGAACTGGAAGGCGAAGGGGCGCGCCATGGTCAGCGTGCTCAGGATCCACAGGCCCAGGGCGGCGGGCAGCGCCGCGTCCTTCAGCAGCAGCACGCGCGGGCTCCCGCTGATCACCGACGTGCCGGCGGAGACCAGCAGCAGGACCAGGACGAACATGTCGAAGGGGTCGACCCGGCGCCGTATCACCGCCTCGCCGAGCGCGTGGAGCGCCGGCGGGGCGCTGCTGAGCAGGAGCGCCTGCCACTGCACCATGCCCGCGCCGCGCAGTACGTAGAACAGCACGAGCGGCAGGGCGACGTTGACCCCGAGCGAGGTCAACAGCGTGTGCCTGGAACGGGATTGCATACCGGATTGCATGGCGAGTCCTCCGTCTGCATCGATGTCTCGACGGTAGGAACCGGCCGGGTGGAGACGGATCGGAGCACGGGTGGGTCCTCAACCCCGGTGGCTCCACCCTGTCCGCTCCACCCTCGGGTGGAGCGGGCCCCGCCGGGCGGGCCGGTACTGTGACCCGGCGTGACCACATTGATCTGGATCGCGGCCGCGCTCGTCCTGGTCGGCGTCTACCTGAGCTGGACCGCCGGGCGCCTGGACCGGCTGCACAGCCGCATCGACGCGGCCCGCGCGGCCCTGGACGCCCAGTTGCTGCGGCGTGCCTCGGTCGCCCAGGAGCTCGGCACCGCAGGGGTGCTCGATCCCGCCGCCTCGATCCTCCTCTACCAGGCCGCGCACGCCGCCCGGCAGGCCGAGGAGGAGCAGCGCGAGGTCGCCGAGAGTGAGCTGAGCCAGGCGCTGCGCGCGGTCTTCACGGAGGGGCCGCAGGTGGAGGCCGTGCGCGAGGCCCCCGGCGGGGAGGAGTCGCTGGAGGAGCTGGCGCAGGCCGTGCGCAGGGTGCCGATGGCCCGCCGGTTCCACAACGACGCGGTGCGGGCCGCGCGGGCCGTGCGCCGGCACCGGGTGGTGCGCTGGTTCCGGCTCGCGGGCCACGCGCCCTTCCCCCTGGCCTTCGAGATGGACGACGAGCCGCCCATGGCGCTGGCGGACCGGACAGGCCACTGACCTCGGATTGGCCCTTTTTCGGCTTCCGGGCACTGGGTTGGATGAACCTGCCAGCATCACCGGCCCTTGATTAGTGAGGTCACATCGTGTCCACCGCCAGCACCCCGCAGACTCCCGAGACCGGCACGGCGCGCGTCAAGCGCGGCATGGCCGAGCAGCTCAAGGGCGGCGTGATCATGGACGTCGTCACGCCGGAGCAGGCCAAGATCGCGGAGGACGCCGGCGCCGTCGCGGTCATGGCCCTGGAGCGGGTGCCCGCCGACATCCGCAAGGACGGCGGCGTGGCCCGGATGTCCGACCCGGACATGATCGAGGGCATCATCGGCGCCGTCTCCATCCCGGTCATGGCCAAGTCCCGCATCGGCCACTTCGTCGAGGCCCAGGTGCTGCAGTCCCTCGGCGTCGACTACATCGACGAGTCCGAGGTGCTCACCCCGGCCGACGAGGTCAACCACAGCGACAAGTGGTCCTTCACCACCCCGTTCGTCTGCGGTGCCACCAACCTGGGTGAGGCGCTGCGCCGCATCGCCGAGGGCGCGGCCATGATCCGCTCCAAGGGCGAGGCCGGTACCGGCAACGTCGTCGAGGCCGTCCGTCACCTGCGCCAGATCAAGGGCGACATCGCCCGCCTGCGCGGCCTGGACAACCACGAGCTGTACGCCGCGGCCAAGGAGCTGCGCGCCCCGTACGAGCTGGTCAAGGAGGTCGCCGAGCTGGGCAAGCTGCCCGTCGTGCTGTTCTCCGCCGGCGGCGTGGCCACCCCTGCCGACGCCGCGCTGATGCGCCAGCTCGGCGCCGAGGGCGTCTTCGTGGGCTCCGGCATCTTCAAGTCCGGCGACCCGGCCAAGCGCGCCGCCGCCATCGTGAAGGCCACCACCTTCTACGACGACCCCAAGATCATCGCGGACGCCTCCCGCAACCTGGGCGAGGCCATGGTCGGCATCAACTGCGACACCCTCCCCGAGACCGAGCGGTACGCCAACCGCGGCTGGTGACACGGCCGTTCCCGGTGGGCGGTGCGCAGGGTCCCCTGCGGCCGCCCGCCGGCACGTGCACCGGCAGCAGAGCGAAGAGGGAGTATCCCGTGTCCACCCCCACCATCGGCGTTCTCGCCCTCCAGGGCGACGTCCGTGAGCACCTGGTCGCCCTCGCGGCGGCGGACGCCGTGGCCCGTCCGGTCCGCCGTCCCGAGGAACTGGCCGAGGTCGACGGCCTGGTCATCCCCGGCGGCGAGTCCACCACCATGTCCAAGCTGGCGGTCATCTTCGGCATGCTGGAGCCGCTGCGCGAGCGCGTCCGCTCCGGGATGCCCGTCTACGGCACCTGCGCCGGCATGATCATGCTGGCCGACAAGCTGCTGGACGGCCGCGACGACCAGGAGACCCTGGGCGGCATCGACATGATCGTCCGCCGCAACGCCTTCGGCCGGCAGAACGAGTCCTTCGAGGCGGCCGTCGACGTCCGTGGCATAGCGGGCGGCCCCGTCGAGGGCGTCTTCATCCGGGCCCCGTGGGTCGAGTCCACCGGAGCCGACGTCGAGGTGCTCGCCTCCCACGACGGTCACACCGTCGCCGTCCGGCAGGGCAACGTCCTGGCCACGTCCTTCCATCCGGAGCTCACCGGTGACCACCGCGTGCACGGGCTCTTCGTGGAGATGGTGCGCGCAGCGCAGTGACGGGATCCCGGTAGGATCTCTGTCGTTCGTTCCTGATTTGGTTACGCGAAGGAGACAGGCGAGATGTCCGGCCACTCTAAATGGGCTACGACGAAGCACAAGAAGGCCGTGATCGACGCCAAGCGCGGCAAGCTCTTCGCGAAGCTGATCAAGAACATCGAGGTCGCGGCCCGCATGGGCGGCGTCGACATCGAGGGCAACCCGACGCTCTACGACGCCATTCAGAAGGCGAAGAAGCAGTCGGTCCCGAACAAGAACATCGACTCCGCGGTCAAGCGCGGCGGCGGTCTCGAGGCCGGCGGCGCCGACTACGAGACGATCATGTACGAGGGCTACGGCCCGAACGGTGTCGCGGTGCTCATCGAGTGCCTCACCGACAACCGCAACCGCGCCGCCGGTGACGTCCGTGTCGCCATGACCCGCAACGGCGGCTCGATGGCCGACCCGGGCTCGGTGTCCTACCTGTTCAACCGCAAGGGCGTCGTGATCGTCCCCAAGGGCGAGCTCACCGAGGACGACGTGCTGGGCGCGGTCCTGGACGCCGGCGCCGAGGAGGTCAACGACCTCGGCGAGAGCTTCGAGGTCCTCAGCGAGGCCACCGACCTGGTCGCGGTGCGCACCGCGCTCCAGGAGGCCGGCATCGACTACGACTCGGCCGAGGCCAACTTCGTGCCCACCATGCAGGTCGAGCTCGACGAGGAGGGCGCGCGCAAGATCTTCCGGCTGATCGACGCCCTCGAGGACAGCGACGACGTGCAGAACGTCTTCGCCAACTTCGACGTCTCCGACGAGGTCATGGCCAAGGTCGACGCGTAAGACGTGCGATAGACGTGCGATAGATGTGCGTTGTGCTCGGCCGACGGGCCGGCGGGGTGGTTTCCCCGCCGGCCCGTCGGCGTGACCGGGCGTTGTCAGAGGCAGCCGATAGCCTGCGTGCAGGTGATCGAAGGGAGGGGCGCCATGCGGGTGCTGGGCGTGGACCCGGGGCTGACCCGGTGCGGCGTGGGGGTCGTCGAGGGGGCGGCCGGCCGCCGGCTGACCATGGTCGGCGTCGGCGTCGTCAGGACCCCGGCCGAGGCGGACACCGCCGAGCGCCTGGTCCTCATCGAGCGCGGCATAGAGCAGTGGCTCGACGAGCACCGGCCCGAATACGTCGCCGTGGAGCGGGTGTTCAGCCAGCACAACGTCCGCACGGTCATGGGCACCGCCCAGGCCAGCGCCGTGGCGATGCTCTGTGCGGCCCGCCGAGGACTGCCTGTTGCGCTGCACACCCCCAGCGAGGTCAAGGCCGCCGTCACCGGCTCCGGCCGGGCCGACAAGGCCCAGGTCGGCTCCATGGTGACGCGCCTTCTGCGGCTCGACGCCCCGCCGAAGCCGGCCGACGCCGCGGATGCGCTCGCGCTGGCCATCTGCCACATCTGGCGTGCGCCCGCGGCCAATCGCCTGCAGGAGATCGCCGCCGCCCACCGCAGCACCGTTCCCGCACGACTCCCGAAGGGCACCCGATGATCGCCTTCGTCTCCGGGCCGGTCGCGGCCCTCGCCCCCGACACCGCCGTGGTCGAGGTCGGCGGCATCGGCATGGCCGTTCAGTGCACGCCCGCCACCCTGGCCGCGCTCCGGATCGGACAGCCGGCCCGGCTCGCCACCTCCCTCGTCGTCCGCGAGGACTCCCTGACGCTGTACGGCTTCGCCGACGACGACGAGCGGCAGACCTTCGAACTGCTCCAGACCGCAAGCGGCGTGGGCCCCCGCCTCGCGCAGGCCATGCTCGCCGTGCACAGCCCGGACGCACTGCGCCGCGCCTTCGCCTCCAGTGACGAGAAGGCCCTCACGGCCGTGCCCGGCATCGGCAAGAAAGGCGCCCAGAAGCTGCTGCTGGAGCTGAAGGACAGGCTCGGCGATCCGGTCGCCTCCGGCGGCTCGCAGGCGGGCGTCGGCACGCCGGTCAGCGTCGGCTGGCGCGATCAGCTGCACGCGGCGCTCGTGGGCCTGGGCTATGCCACCCGCGAGGCGGACGAGGCGGTCGCGGCCGTGACCCCGCAGGCGGAGGCCGCCCTCGCCGAGGGTGCGCAGCCCCAGGTCGGCCAGCTGCTGCGGGCCGCTCTGCAGACGCTCAACCGGGCGCGCTGACCGATGGCGCCGCCCACCGGCCGCACTGCGCCGCCCGCCCGGGCGCCCCGCCGCGCCGTCGGTGCCGTGCGGCATGATCGCGTGCACCGGGCAGTCCGCCCGTACCCCGACCCGCCACGAACCATGAGGTCCCACCCGTGAACCCGTACGACGAGTCCGCACCCGCGAGCACGACCGGCCTGCCCGCCGCGGGCGGCCGGATCGTCGGCGGCGCCGCCGACGGGGAGGACCAGGCCGTCGAAGCCGCCCTGCGGCCCAAGGACCTGGGCGAGTTCATCGGCCAGGAGCGCGTCCGCGAGCAGCTGGACCTCGTCCTGCGGGCGGCCCGCGCGCGCGGCGCCACGGCCGATCACGTCCTGCTCTCCGGTGCGCCCGGCCTCGGCAAGACCACCCTGTCGATGATCATCGCTGCGGAGATGGGCGCCCCCATCCGCATCACCTCCGGCCCCGCCATCCAACACGCCGGGGACCTGGCCGCGATCCTCTCCTCCCTCACCGAGGGCGAGGTCCTCTTCCTCGACGAGATCCACCGCATGTCCCGGCCCGCCGAGGAGATGCTCTACATGGCCATGGAGGACTTCCGCGTCGACGTCGTCGTCGGCAAGGGCCCCGGAGCCACGGCCATTCCGCTGGAGCTGCCGCCCTTCACCCTCGTCGGCGCCACCACCCGCGCCGGACTGCTGCCGCCCCCGCTGCGCGACCGCTTCGGCTTCACCGGGCACATGGAGTTCTACGCCCCCGCCGAGCTGGAGCGCGTCGTCCACCGCTCGGCCCGGCTGCTCGACGTGGAGATCGCGGTGGACGGTGCGGCCGAGATCGCCGGGCGCTCGCGCGGCACCCCGCGCATCGCCAACCGCCTGCTGCGCCGCGTCCGCGACTACGCCCAGGTCAAGGCGGACGGCATCGTCACCCGGGAGATCGCCGCGCAGGCCCTGGAGGTCTACGAGGTCGACGCCCGCGGCCTGGACCGGCTGGACCGCGCCGTGCTGGGCGCCCTGCTCAAGCTCTTCGGCGGCGGTCCCGTCGGGCTGTCCACCCTCGCGGTGGCGGTGGGGGAGGAGCGCGAGACGGTCGAGGAAGTTGCCGAGCCCTTCCTGGTGCGGGAGGGGCTGCTGGCCCGTACGCCCAGGGGCCGGGTCGCCACTCCCGCGGCCTGGGCGCACCTGGGCCTGGTGCCTCCGCAGCAGGGTCCGGGAGGCCCCGGGCAGTCCGCGCTCTTCGGCGGGTGACGGCGCGGGGGCTGGTCCCGTCAGGAACCCCGGTGCCATGCTGAGCGTTGTTCCATAGGTGCGGACTCGCTTAGACTCCGCCGATGCCGTCCTTATCGGTGCGGCATACCACCCCCGTAGACCAGGCCGTGTCCCCATCGCGGTCGTGTGAAGGAAACCCCGTCCCGTGAATATCGTGAGTCTCCTGCCGTTCATCGTGCTCATCGGGGCCATGTTCCTGATGACCCGGTCGGCCAAGAACAAGCAGCGCCAGGCGGCGCAGATGCGCGACCACATGCAGCCGGGCACCGGCGTGCGGACGATCGGCGGCATGTACGCGACCGTCAAGGAGGTCAGCGACGACACGGTCCTCCTGGAGGTCGCCCCGGGCGTCCACGCGATCTACGCGAAGAACTCCATCGGTGCCGTCCTGGAGGACGCCGAGTACAACCGCATCGTCCACGGCATCGAGCCCGACGAGACGGTCGTCCCGGACGACGTCTCCTCGCTGACCGGGACCGAGGAGGCCGAGGCCGGGGCCGCCGAGGGTGAGCAGAAGACGGATCTGAGCAAGAAGACCGACCTGGGCAAGGAGACCGCCGCTGCGGCCGGCTCCGAGAACCCGGCCGACAAGGCCGACCAGCCCGGCGAGTCCGCCGAGGGGACGAAGGACGCCAAGCGCGACGGCGACGCCGACGCGAAGTAGCCGTGTCACGGAACCGCGGAGCACCCATGGAGCGGTGCACCGCGGTTCCGTTGCGGTCGTCTAGGCTCCGGCGGGGGCACGTCCCCACAAGACTTCGTGGCCGCCCGGCGCACACCCGACGCCCGGCGGTTGGACAGGGAGAAACGACAAGGTGGCAGCACCGAAGAAGGGCCGCAGGTCCCCGGGCGGCCAGGGCAGGCCGGGCAGAGTCCTGGCCTTCATCCTGATCGCCATGGTGGCGCTGACCGGGGGGATGTTCGCCTCCGGGCACACCACGCCGCGGCTGGGCATCGACCTCGCGGGCGGCACCAGCTTCACGCTGGAGGCCAAGAACCAGCCCGGCAGGCCCAACGCGATCAACCAGACCAACATGAACACCGCCGTCGGCATCATCGAGCGGCGTGTCAACGGTCTGGGTGTCTCGGAGGCCGAGGTCCAGACCCAGGGCGGCCGGCACATCATCGTGAACATCCCGCGCGGGACGAACGCGAAGCAGGCCCGCGAGCAGGTGGGCACCACCGCCCAGCTCGGTTTCCGGCCCGTGCTGGTGTCGACCTCCGGCGCCAAGGCCCCCGAGCCCACGCCCAGCGCCTCGGGCGGTGCCAAGGACAAGGGTGACCAGAGCAAGCCCTCCGGCTCGCCCTCGCCGTCCGCGAGCGCCAGCACCCAGGGCCGTGCCGTCACCGACGCCCTGAAGGCCTCCGGTCCCTCGGCGACGCCGTCCGCCTCCGCCTCGCAGGACGGCAAGAGCGACGGCAAGAAGAACGACCAGAAGTCGCCCACGCCCAGCCCGTCCGCCACGGACACGGCCGCCCTGCAGAAGAAGCTCGACGCGGTCGACTGCTCCACCAAGGAGGGCCGCTCCGACGCGGCCAAGGCTGCGGCCAACGCCCTGCCCACCGACCCCATCGTCGCGTGCCGCAAGGACGGCGGGGTCAAGGAGATCCTCGGCCCGGTGGCCGTCGAGGGCACCGGCGTCAGCAGCGCCAACGCCGCCTTCGACAGCCAGACCGGCAAGGGCTGGCTCGTCCAGCTGAAGTTCACCTCGGCCGGCTCCAAGAAGTTCGCCGAGGTCACCGGCCAGCTCGCCAGCAAGGCGCCGCCGCAGAACCAGTTCGCGATCGTCCTCGACGGCGAGGTCGTCTCCGACCCGTCGGTCAGCACCTCGATCGCCGGCGGCCAGGCGGAGATCTCCGGCAACTTCACCCAGCAGAGCGCCCAGGACCTGGCCAACGTGCTGTCCTACGGTGCCCTGCCGCTGTCGTTCGACGTGGTCAACGAGACCTCCGTGACCGCCGCACTCGGCGGTGAGCAGCTGCAGGCCGGTCTGATCGCCGGTGCCATCGGTCTCGCCCTGGTGGTCATCTACCTGGTGGCGTACTACCGCGGTCTCGCGCTCGTCGCCCTCGCCAGCCTCCTGTGCTCGGCGGTCCTCACCTACACGATCATGGTCCTGCTGGGTCCGGCCATCGGCTTCGCGCTGAACCTGCCGGCCGTGTGCGGTGCCATCGTGGCGATCGGCATCACCGCCGACTCGTTCATCGTCTACTTCGAACGCATCCGTGACGAGATCCGCGAGGGCCGCACCCTGCGTCCGGCCGTGGAGCGCGGCTGGCCGCGCGCCCGCCGCACCATCCTCGTCTCGGACTTCGTCTCCTTCCTGGCCGCCGCGGTGCTGTTCATCGTCACCGTCGGCAAGGTGCAGGGCTTCGCGTTCACCCTCGGTCTGACCACGCTGCTCGACGTCGTCGTGGTCTTCCTCTTCACCAAGCCGCTCATGACGATCCTCGCCCGCCGCAAGTTCTTCGCCAACGGCCACCCGTGGTCCGGGCTCGACCCCAAGCGGCTCGGCGCCAAGCCGCCGCTGCGGGCCTCCCGCCGTCGTCCTTCCGCCACCGTCGACCCGAAGGAGGCGTGAGATGTCGCGACTCGGCACTCTCGGCGCCCGGCTCTACCGCGGCGAGGTCGGCTACGACTTCGTCGGCAAGCGGAAGATCTGGTACGGCATCTCGATCCTCATCACCATCACGGCCATCGTCGGCCTGTCGGTGCGCGGCCTGAACATGGGCATCGAGTTCAAGGGCGGCGCGGTCTTCACCACGCCCAAGACCTCCGTCTCGGCGGAGCAGGCCCGGCTGACGGCCCAGAACGCCTCCGGGCACACGGCCACCGTCCAGAAGCTCGGTGACACCACCCTGCGCGTGCAGGTCAGCGAGCTGAGCACGGACCAGTCGCGCAAGACCCAGGAGGCGCTGGCCAAGAAGCTGGACGTCTCGACGAACAAGATCAACACGGACATCGTCGGCCCCAGCTGGGGCGACGAGATCGCCAACAAGGCCTGGACGGGCCTGGGCGTCTTCATGATCCTCGTGGTGATCTACCTGGCGATCGCCTTCGAGTGGCGCATGGCGCTCGCCGCCCTGATCGCCCTGATCCACGACCTCACCATTACCGTCGGCATCTACGCCCTGGTCGGCTTCGAGGTCACCCCGGGCACCGTGATCGGTCTGCTGACCATCCTCGGTTACTCGCTCTACGACACCGTCGTCGTCTTCGACGGTCTCAAGGAGAGCGCGAAGGGCATCACCAAGCAGACCCGCTTCACCTACAGCGAGCTCGCCAACCGCAGCCTCAACGGCACCCTGGTGCGTTCGATCAACACCACGGTGGTCGCCCTGCTGCCGGTCGCCGGACTGCTGTTCATCGGCGGCGGCGTCCTGGGCGCGGGCATGCTCAACGACATCTCCCTCGCCCTGTTCGTCGGCCTCGCGGCCGGTGCCTACTCGTCGATCTTCATCGCCACCCCGCTGGTCGCCGACCTCAAGGAGCGCGACCCGCAGATGCGGGCCCTGTCCAAGCGGGTGCTCGCCCGCCGTGCCGCCGCGGCCGCCAAGGCCGACTCCGGCGAGGGCGCAGGCCTGCAGGACGCCGATGACGACGACGGCGACGAGCCGGAGGACGCGTCCCCGGCCGGTGTCGTCGGACAGCGCCGCCAGGACGGCGGCCGCAGCCGCGGCAATCGCGGCGGCCGTCCCTCGGGGAGGCGCCAGTGAGCGCCGTCCGCCCCGAGGGCAGCGACCAGGAGCTGCGTGACCTGCTGCTCAGCCGCATCACCGACGTCCCCGACTACCCGAAGCCGGGGGTGATGTTCAAGGACATCACCCCCCTGCTCGCCGACGCCACCGCGTTCGGTGCGCTGACCGAGGCCTTCGCCGAGCTGTGCGAGCGCTTCCAGGCGGACAAGATCGTCGGTCTGGAGGCCCGCGGCTTCATCCTGGCGGCCCCCGTGGCCGTCCGGGCCGGCCGCGGCTTCGTCCCCGTCCGCAAGGCGGGCAAGCTGCCCGGCGCGACCCTGGCCCAGGCGTACGAGCTGGAGTACGGAACGGCCGAGATAGAGATACACGCGGACGCGCTGCAGCCCGGCGACCGGGTGCTCGTCATCGACGACGTCCTGGCCACCGGCGGCACGGCCGAGGCCTCGCTGAAGCTGATCCGCCGGGCGGGCGCCCAGGTCGCGGGCGTCGCCATGCTGATGGAGCTCGGCTTCCTGCCGGGCCGGCAGCGTCTGGAGGCCGTCCTGGAGGGCGCGCCGCTGGAGGTCCTGATCACGGTCTGACCGGCCGGTACGGATGTGGAGGCGGGCACCGGGGAGCACCCCGGTGCCCGCCTTCGTCGTCCCCCCGGTCGCCGGGCGAGCGGCGTACCCCCGGCCGGGATCGATACCATGGCAGTCCGGACGTCCGGACCTGATCGGGGGGCCGGACACCCCTGAGGAGTGCTCTTGCCAGACGAGGCCCAGCCGCTCACCGCCGCCCAGCAGGACAAATCGGCTCGCGAGGCCGCGGCGGCCGCGGGCACGCCCACGGGCCGCCCGCAGGGCGCGGACGGGTCCGCGCCGGCTCCCGCCCCGGACGGGCGCGGCGAGAAGTCCGCCGTCGGCGAGGCCCGCCCGGCCCCCGCCCCGGTCCGGTCCGCCCCCGTGCAGGGCCCCGCGCCCCGCCCCGGCTCCTCCAGCCGGGTCCGCGCCCGCCTCGCCCGCCTCGGCGTCCAGCGCCAGAGCCCGTACAACCCCGTGCTCGAACCGTTGCTGCGCATCGTCCGCAGCAACGACCCGAAGGCCGACGTCGCCACCCTGCGCCAGATCGAGCGCGCCTACCAGGTCGCCGAGCGCTGGCACCGCGGCCAGAAGCGCAAGAGCGGCGACCCGTACATCACCCACCCGCTGGCCGTCACCACGATCCTCGCCGAACTGGGCATGGATCCGGCCACGTTGATGGCGGGCCTGCTGCACGACACCGTCGAGGACACCGAGTACGGCCTCGACACCCTGCGCCGCGACTTCGGCGACCAGGTCGCTCTGCTCGTCGACGGCGTCACCAAGCTCGACAAGGTCAAGTTCGGCGAGGCCGCCCAGGCCGAGACCGTGCGCAAGATGGTCGTCGCCATGGCCAAGGACCCGCGCGTCCTGGTCATCAAGCTCGCCGACCGGCTGCACAACATGCGCACCATGCGCTACCTCAAGCGGGAGAAGCAGGAGAAGAAGGCCCGCGAGACGCTGGAGATCTACGCCCCGCTGGCGCACCGGCTGGGCATGAACACCATCAAGTGGGAGCTGGAGGACCTCGCCTTCGCGATCCTCTACCCCAAGATGTACGACGAGATCGTGCGTCTGGTGGCCGAGCGGGCCCCCAAGCGGGACGAGTACCTGGCGACCGTCATCGACGAAGTGCAGTCCGACCTGCGCGCCGCCCGCATCAAGGCCACCGTCACCGGGCGCCCGAAGCACTACTACAGCGTCTACCAGAAGATGATCGTGCGCGGCCGCGACTTCGCCGAGATCTACGACCTGGTGGGCATCCGCGTCCTCGTCGACACCGTCCGCGACTGCTACGCGGCGCTGGGCACCGTCCACGCCCGCTGGAACCCGGTGCCGGGGCGGTTCAAGGACTACATCGCGATGCCCAAGTTCAACATGTACCAGTCGCTGCACACGACGGTCATAGGGCCCAGCGGCAAGCCCGTCGAGCTGCAGATCCGCACCTTCGACATGCACCGCCGCGCTGAGTACGGCATCGCCGCGCACTGGAAGTACAAGCAGGAGGCCGTCGCCGGAGCCTCCAAGATCCGTACCGATGTGCCCAAGCACGCCGGCAAGAACCAGGACACCGTCAACGACATGGCCTGGCTGCGGCAGTTGCTCGACTGGCAGAAGGAGACCGAGGACCCGGGCGAGTTCCTGGAGTCCCTGCGCTTCGACCTCTCCCGCAACGAGGTCTTCGTCTTCACGCCCAAGGGCGACGTCATAGCGCTGCCCGCGGGGGCCACCCCGGTCGACTTCGCCTACGCCGTGCACACCGAGGTCGGCCACCGCACCATAGGCGCGCGGGTCAACGGGCGCCTGGTGCCGCTCGAATCGACCCTGGACAACGGGGACCTGGTGGAGGTCTTCACCTCCAAGGCCCCCGGCGCCGCTCCCTCGCGCGACTGGCTGGGCTTCGTCAAGTCCCCGCGCGCCCGTAACAAGATCCGCGCCTGGTTCTCCAAGGAGCGCCGCGACGAGGCCATCGAGCAGGGCAAGGACGCCATCGCGCGGGCCATGCGCAAGCAGAACCTGCCGATCCAGCGGATCCTGACGGGCGACTCGCTCGTCACCCTCGCGCACGAGATGCGCTACCCCGACATTTCCTCCCTCTACGCCGCCATTGGCGAGGGCCATGTGGCCGCCCAGGGCGTCGTGCAGAAGCTCGTCCAGGCGCTCGGCGGCGAGGACGCGGCAACCGAGGACATCGAGGAGACCGCCCCGATCCGCACCCGCTCCAAGCGCCGTTCCACGGCGGACCCGGGCGTGGTCGTCAAGGGCGTCGACGACGTGTGGGTCAAGCTGGCCCGTTGCTGCACCCCCGTCCCGGGCGACCCCATCATCGGCTTCGTCACCCGCGGCAACGGCATCTCCGTGCACCGCGCCGACTGCGTCAACGTCGACTCGCTCTCCCAGCAGCCCGAGCGGATCATCGACGTCGAGTGGGCGCCCACCCAGTCGTCGGTCTTCCTGGTCGCCATCCAGGTGGAGGCCCTGGACCGGTCGCGGCTGCTGTCGGACGTCACGCGCGTCCTGTCGGACCAGCACGTCAACATCCTCTCCGCGGCCGTGCAGACGTCCCGCGACCGGGTGGCCACCTCGCGCTTCACCTTCGAGATGGGCGACCCCAAGCACCTCGGGCACGTCCTCAAGGCAGTGCGCGGTGTCGAGGGCGTCTACGACGTCTACCGCGTGACCTCGGCCCGCAGACCGTAGGCGGACATGAGTAAGGGGCGCCGGTCGTCGGCCGGCGCCCCTTACTCATGTGCTGACGGCTCAGCCGCCGAACTCCTCAAGACCCTTCAGGGCCTGGTCCAGCAGCGCCTTGCGGCCCTCCAGCTCCTTGGTGAGCTTGTCCGCCTTGGCGGTGTTGCCCGCGGCACGCGCCTTGTCGGCCTGCTCCTGGAGCTTGTCGACGGCGGCCTGGAGCTGTCCGGTCAGACCGGCCGCACGAGCCCGCGCCTCCGGGTTCGTGCGCCGCCACTCCGACTCCTCGGCGTCCTGGATGGCGCGCTCGACCGCATGCATCCGGCTCTCGATCTTCGGCCGGGCGTCCCGCGGCACGTGGCCGATGGCCTCCCAGCGCTCGTTGATCGAACGGAAGGCGGCCCGCGCCCCCTTCAGGTCCGTGACGGGGAGCAGCTTCTCGGCCTCGGCGGCCAGCTCCTCCTTGAGCGTGAGGTTGCCGGCCTGCTCGGCGTCGCGCTCGGCGAAGACCCCGCTGCGGGCCTGGAAGAAGACGTCCTGGGCACCGCGGAAGCGGGCCCACAGCTCGTCCTCGGCCTCGCGCTGGGCGCGGCCCGCGGCCTTCCAGTCCTGCATCAGCTCGCGGTAACGGGCGGCCGTGGGGCCCCAGTCCGTGGAACCCGAGAGCGCCTCGGCCTCGGCGACCAGCTTCTCCTTGGCCTTGCGGGCGTCCTCGCGCTGCGCGTCCAGCGAGGCGAAGTGCGCCTTGCGCCGCTTGGAGAACGCCGAGCGGGCGTGCGAGAAACGGTGCCACAGCTCGTCGTCCGTCTTGCGGTCCAGCCGCGGCAGGCCCTTCCAGGTGTCGACCAGGGCGCGCAGCCGCTCGCCGGCCGACCGCCACTGCTCGCTGGCCGCCAGCTCCTCGGCCTCGGCGACCAGCGTCTCCTTGGCCGTACGGGCTTCCTCGGACTGCTTCGCCTTCGCCGCCTTGCGCTCCTCGCGGCGCGAGTCGACGACCGCGACGAGGGCGTCCAGCCGCTCGCGCAGCGCGGCCAGATCACCGACGGCGTGGTGCTCGTCGACCTGGGTGCGCAGGTGCTCGACGGCGGTCATCGCGTCCTTGGCCGACAGGTCGGTGGTCCTGACCCGTCGCTCGAGGAGGCCGATCTCGACGACCAGGCCGTCGTACTTGCGCTCGAAGTAAGCGAGAGCCTCCTCCGGGGAACCCGCCTGCCACGAGCCGACGACCTTCTCACCGTCGGCGGTACGCACGTACACGGTCCCCGTCTCATCGACGCGGCCCCACGGGTCGCTGCTCACAGCGCCTCCTCCACATGATGCCGGGGCCGGCGTGCGGCCCTCGCGCATCGTCCACAGTTGTTCCGGACGGGGCCGCGCCCCGACCGGTCCGACGGCTTGATCATCTGGGTGCGGGCAGCCGTCGGAGCAGGCACCCTACACAACGCCAACATAGGCGAACGGCGGCCCGGCTGTCCGTATCCCGCGCGACCGAAATTTCGCCTTCCGCGCATCAGGACTTGGTCACGGACGCCTTGTCGATCACCACGGTCGCATTCGGCGCGCCGTCGCCCGCGCCCGACTGCTCACCGGCGCCGGCGATCTTCTTGAGGGTCTTCATGCCCTCCTCGCCGATCGTGCCGAAGGGCGTGTAGTCGGGAGGCAGCGGACTGTCCTGGTAGACCAGGAAGAACTGGCTGCCGCCCGTGTTGCGGCCCTGTCCGGTCTGCGCGTTGTACTGGTTCGCCATCGCGACCGTGCCCGCCGGGTAGACCTTGCCCTTGAGCTTCGCGTCCTTGAGGTTCTCGTCGGGCAGCGTGTAGCCCGGGCCGCCCTGGCCGGTGCCCTTGGGGTCGCCGCACTGCAGGACGTAGATCCCGCCGGTGGTCAGGCGGTGGCACTTGGAGTGGTCGAAGAAGCCCTCGCCGGCGAGGAAGTTGAACGAGTTGACCGTGTGCGGGGCGTTCTCGGCGTCGAGCTTGACGTCGATGGCGCCGCAGGTCGTGTTCAGCTTCATCGCGTACGACGCCGACTTGTCGATGCTCATGTCCGGCTCGGACTTCCACGTCTTCGTGGAGGGCGAGCCCGGCGCCGGCTTGGCGCACGGGTCCGGCTTCGCGGAGGGCGAGGCGTCCGCCGCGGAGTCGGACGTGTCCTTCTTGCCGCTGTCGAAAGCGCCTGCGGCGTACGCGCCGCCACCCGCGGCCAGTACCGCGGCGAGGCCCGCGGCGATCACCGCGTTGCGGCGGCGGGCCTTGCGCCGGGCCTCCTCGCGGCGCTGCTGCTGCCGCTCGAACTTCTCACGGGCGAGCTGCCGTCGCCGCTGCTCGTTACTGACCACCGGGTCGTCTCCTCGTACCGTCTCGTCCGTGACTGTCGGTGTCACTGTCCGTCTGTCGTGCCACTGAGCCGCGAATCGCAGGTGTGTCCGTACCGTATACGGGTTCGCGGCTGCGGGAGTGGCGCCGGTAGGCTCTGAGAGGGCCGGAACCCTTCACCGGGGCTCCCGCCGGATCTCTGCTGGCCGACTTTTAAGGACGAACGTGCTGATTGCCGGGTTCCCCGCCGGGGCCTGGGGGACCAACTGTTACCTGGTCGCCCCGGCCGCAGGCGAGGAGTGCGTGATCATCGACCCGGGCCACCAGGCGGCCCAGGGAGTCGAGGAGACGCTGAAGAAGCATCGGCTCAAGCCCGTCGCCGTCGTCCTCACCCACGGCCATCTCGACCACGTCGCCTCGGTCGTCCCGGTGTGCGGCGCCCATGACGTCCCGGCCTGGATCCACCCCGCCGACCGCTACATGATGAGCGACCCGGAGAAGGCGCTCGGCCGCTCCATCGGGGCGCACCTCATGGGCGAGCTGACGGTGGGGGAGCCGGACGACCTCAAGGAGCTGTCCGACGGCGCCCGCCTCGACCTTGCGGGCCTGGAGCTCACCGTCGCGCACGCACCGGGCCATACCAAGGGGTCGGTGACCTTCCGGCTCCCCGAGACCTCCGAGATCCCCTCGGTGTTCTTCTCGGGCGACCTGTTGTTCGCCGGCTCCATCGGACGCACCGACCTGCCCGGCGGTGACCACGCCGAGATCCTCCAGTCGCTGGCCCGTGTGTGCCTGCCGCTCGACGACTCGACCGTGGTGCTGTCCGGCCACGGCCCCCAGACGACCATCGGCCAGGAGCGCGCCACCAACCCCTTCCTGCGGGAGGTGGCCGCCGGCCCTGGAGCCGTTTCCCCGGCTCCGCGACGAGGAATGTGACGAAAGTTTCCGTGAGCACCTTCAAGGCCCCCAAGGGCACCTACGACCTGACCCCGCCCGACTCCGCGGTCTACCTGGCCGTGCGCGAGGCCATCGCCGCGCCGGTCCGGCGCGCCGGTTACGGCTACATCGAGACCCCCGGCTTCGAGCAGGTCGAGCTGTTCTCCCGCGGCGTCGGCGAGTCCACCGACATCGTGACCAAGGAGATGTACACCCTCACCACGCGCGGCGGCGACGAGCTCGCCCTGCGCCCCGAGGGCACCGCCTCCGTGCTGCGCGCCGCGCTGGAGGCCAACCTCCACAAGGGCGGCAACCTGCCCGTCAAGCTCTGGTACTCCGGCTCGTACTACCGCTACGAGCGCCCGCAGGCCGGCCGCTACCGCCACTTCTCGCAGGTCGGCGCCGAGGCCATCGGCGCCGAGGACCCGGCCCTGGACGCCGAGTTGATCATCCTGGCCGTCGACGCCTACAAGTCGCTGGGCCTGCAGAACTTCCGCCTGCTGCTGAACTCCCTCGGCGACAAGGAGTGCCGCCCCGCCTACCGCGCCGCGCTGCAGGACTTCCTGCGCGGGCTCGACCTGGACGAGGACACCCGCCGCCGCATCGACATCAACCCGCTGCGGGTGCTGGACGACAAGCGCGAGGCCGTGCAGAAGCAGCTCGTGGGCGCCCCCATGCTCCGCGACCACCTGTGCGAGGCCTGCAAGGCCTACCACGAGCAGGTGCGCGAGCTGCTGACCGCGGCGGGCGTCGCCTTCGAGGACGACCCGAAGCTGGTCCGCGGCCTGGACTACTACACCCGGACCACCTTCGAGTTCGTCCACGACGGCCTCGGCTCGCAGTCCGCCGTCGGCGGCGGCGGGCGCTACGACGGCCTGTCCGAGATGATCGGCGGCCCCGCGCTGCCGTCCGTCGGCTGGGCGCTGGGCGTGGACCGCACGGTCCTGGCGCTCAAGGCCGAGGGCATCGAGCTCGAACTGCCCGCTGCCACCCAGGTCTTCGCGGTGCCGCTCGGCGAGGAGGCCCGCACGAAGCTCTTCGGCCTCGTGACGGAGCTGCGCCGCGCGGGCGTCGCCACCGACTTCGCCTTCGGCGGCAAGGGCCTGAAGAACGCCATGAAGTCGGCGAACCGCTCGGGCGCGCGTTTCGCGCTCGTCGCGGGCGAGCGCGACCTGGCGGAGGGTGTGGTGCAGCTCAAGGATCTGGAAAGCGGTGAGCAGCGGCCCGTCGCCTTCGACACCGTCGTGAGTGAACTCCTAGCTGCACAGGGCTGATTGTCAGGCCCCTGAGGCACAATGGGTGCAACGACCGACTGATGGGACCCACGGCACTATGACCACTTCGGCACTGGATCGTTCCGACACCGACGGCGTGGAGCGGGACGGGCCCGCCTCGGGTGCCGTGGGCGGCAGCCGGGCCTTCGCCCTGATGCTGGTGATCACCGGTGCCATGGGCCTGCTGGCGTCGTGGGTCATCACGCTCGACAAGTTCAAGCTGCTCGAGGACCCGAACTTCGTCCCCGGGTGCAGCCTCAACCCCATCGTCTCCTGCGGCAACATCATGTCGAGCCCGCAGGCCAAGGCCTTCGGGTTCCCCAACCCGATGCTGGGGCTCGTGTGTTACGGCGCGATCATCGCGATCGGGCTGGGGCTGCTGTCCGGTGCCCGCTACCGCCGCTGGTACTGGCTGGGGATGGAGGCCGGCTGCCTTTTCGGCGTGGGCTTCGTCTCGTGGCTGCAGTACGAGTCGCTGTACGTCATCGGGTCGCTGTGCCTGTGGTGCTGCCTGGCCTGGGTCGCCACGATCGTGATGTTCTGGTACGTCACCGTGCAGAACGTCCGGCACGGCTTCATCCCTGCTCCGGCCGGGCTCAAGCGGATGCTGCTGGAGTTCCACTGGGTGCTCCCGGTGCTGCACGTCGGCATCATCGGCATGCTGATCCTCACCAAGTGGTGGTGGTTCTGGACGGGCGGCACGGCCTGACCGCCCGCCTCCCTCAGATGTCTTGATCAACGCCGTCGGACCTCCTGGTCCGGCGGCGTTGTCAGTGCTGTGGCTTAGGGTTTCCGGAGTGGAGCCCGACCTGTTCACCGCAGCTGCAGAGGACCGCCAGGAGAAGGACCCGGCCGGCAGTCCCCTGGCCGTCCGTATGCGTCCCCGCTCGCTCGACGAGGTCGTCGGGCAGGGCCATCTCCTCAAGCCCGGCTCGCCCCTGCGGCGGCTGGTGGGGGAGGGCAGCGGCGGTCCCGCCGGGCCGTCCTCGGTGATCCTCTGGGGCCCGCCCGGGATCGGCAAGACCACCCTCGCCTACGTGGTCAGCCAGGCCACCAACAAGCGCTTCGTGGAGCTCTCCGCGATCACCGCCGGCGTCAAGGAGGTCCGGGCCGTCATCGACGGCGCCCGCCGCGCCTCCGGCGGGTACGGCAAGGAGACGGTCCTCTTCCTGGACGAGATCCACCGCTTCAGCAAGGCCCAGCAGGACTCCCTGCTGCCGGCCGTCGAGAACCGCTGGGTCACCCTCATCGCGGCGACCACGGAGAACCCGTACTTCTCGGTCATCTCCCCGCTGCTGTCCCGCTCCCTGCTGCTGACCCTCCAGGCCCTCACGGACGACGACCTGCGCGGCCTCGTCCACCGCGCGCTCACCGACGAGCGGGGGCTCGGCGGCACGGTGACCCTCGGCGCGGACGCGGAGGCGCACCTGCTGCGCATCGCGGGCGGCGACGCCCGGCGTGCCCTCACCGCCCTGGAGGCGGGCGCGGGCTCGGCCATCGCCAAGGGCGAGCCCGAGATCACCCTGGAGACCCTGGAGGACTCCGTCGACCGTGCGGCGGTGAAGTACGACCGCGCCGGCGATCAGCACTACGACGTCGCCAGCGCGCTCATCAAGTCCATCCGCGGCTCGGACGTCGACGCCACGCTGCACTACCTGGCCCGGATGATCGAGGCGGGGGAGGATCCCCGGTTCATCGCCCGCCGGCTGATGATCTCGGCGAGCGAGGACGTCGGCCTGGCCGACCCCACGGCCCTGCAGACGGCCGTGGCCGGCGCCCAGGCCGTGGCGCTCATCGGCTTCCCGGAGGCCCGCATCATCCTGAGCCAGGTCGCTGTGGCGCTGGCCCTCGCGCCGAAGTCGAATGCCGCGTACCTGGCGATCGACGCCGCCCTCGCCGATGTCCGGGCGGGCCTCGCCGGGCCCGTGCCGCCGCACCTGCGCGACGGGCACTACAAGGGCGCGGAGAAGCTGGGGCACGCGCAGGGGTACGTGTATCCGCACGACGTGCCGGGGGGTATCGCCGCGCAGCAGTACGCGCCGGACGCGATCCACGGCAAGCGGTACTACGAGCCGACGCGGTACGGGGCCGAGGCGAGGTATGCCGATGTCGTCGAGCGGGTGCGGGGCCGCTTGCGCGGCGGGGCGGAGGGCTGAGGAAGGGGGCGTGGCCCCCGGTTCCTATTCCAGCGCCGCATCGAACAGCGTGTGCATCGCCCTGCGCAGCCCCGCGATGTCGCGGACCGGCCGCGGGAATTCGAAGCGGGCGTCGAAGGAGCGGTCCGCCGCCGTGCCGCCGCCCCGGGCCCGGGTGAAGCGCACGCGGAGGCCGAAGCGGTCCAGGGCCAGCGGCACGGCGCGGTCGCCCGCGGTGCGGGCCCCCTCGGCCCGCTCGCCCAGCAGGGAGTACAGGCCGAGCACCTGCTCACCGTGGGCCGCGTGCAGGTGCTGCAGCAGCTCCGTCTCGTACTCCGCCAGCGGATCGGCGGCGGCCCGGGCGAACTCCTCCGGCTCGGTCTTCTCCACACCCCACAGGTCGTCCACACAGAGGTCGCCGAGTTCCAGCCGCAGCATCATCCGGCCCGGTTCGGCGACCCCCGGCAGGCAGGTGAGCCAGCCGGAGAGCCAGGCGCGGCCGCGGATCCGGTTGGGCACCGAGACGGGGGCCACGTCGGTCAGCTCCAGCACGGCCGTCAGCTCGTCGTCCACCGCGTGGGTGGCGGCCCGGACGGCGGGGGAGTCGGCGGGGAACACCAGCAGGACCTCGCCGTCGGGGCCCACCGTGCGGGCCTCGGGGACGAGCAGGTCGGGGCGCACGGCGTCGAGGCCGGGGATCAGCAGTGCTTCGGAGCATGTAGTCTGTACGAGAGTTCGTGTGCGCTCGGCTGCTGACGGCATCCGTGCGATTTCAAGTCCGCTGGGACGCGGCTGACCACGATCTGATCGGACCTCCGTCATGTCGACGCCATCGAGCGCGTCGTCCTCTTTCGTGCTGTCCGTGATGTCGCTGGTGTTCCCCGGACGAGACATGCGATCTCCTTGAGTAAGGTGAGCCTAACCTAACCTACAACGGAGGTCTGGAGAACGTGCCTAACCAGTCGCGTCCCAAGGTCAAGAAGTCCCGTGCGCTCGGCATCGCCCTGACGCCGAAGGCCGTCAAGTACTTCGAGGCCCGCCCCTACCCGCCGGGCGAGCACGGCCGTGGCCGCAAGCAGAACTCGGACTACAAGGTCCGTCTGCTCGAGAAGCAGCGTCTGCGCGCCCAGTACGACATCAGCGAGCGCCAGATGGCCCGCGCCTACGACCGCGCCAAGAAGGCCGAGGGCAAGACGGGTGAGGCCCTGGTGGTCGAGCTCGAGCGCCGCCTCGACGCCCTGGTCCTGCGTTCGGGCATCGCCCGCACCATCTACCAGGCCCGCCAGATGGTCGTCCACGGCCACATCGAGGTCAACGGTGGCAAGGTCGACAAGCCGTCCTTCCGCGTCCGTCCCGACGACGTCGTGATGGTCCGCGAGCGCAGCCGCGCCAAGGCCCTCTTCGAGACGGCCCGCGCCGGTGGCTTCGCCGCCGAGGGCGAGACCCCGCGCTACCTCCAGGTCAACCTGGCCGCGCTGGCCTTCCGCCTGGACCGCGAGCCGAACCGCAAGGAGATCCCCGTGATCTGCGACGAGCAGCTCGTCGTCGAGTACTACGCCCGTTGATTCGGCCGTAACACTCTCCTTCTGCTCAGCCCGTCGTCTCTCCGGCCCCTGTGGCCGGCGAGCCGGCGGGCTTGCGCGTTCCCGGAGCTCTTCGCGCAGGCCCCGAGCGCACGGTAATGCGGTGCGGGCCCGCAGGTCCGGCGCGATAAGGTCGGAACCCGACGTTTAGTGAGATGCAACAGCAGGGAGCGGTGCAGCGTGTCCGGTGGAGAAGTGGCCGGGATCCTCGTGGCCGTCTTCTGGGCGATCCTCGTCTCGTTCATCGCCTTGGTGCTGGTCCGCCTCGCGCAGACGCTGAAGGCCGCCACCGCGCTGGTCGCCGAGGTCACCGAGCAGGCCGTGCCGCTGCTGGCCGACGCCTCCGCGACCGTGCGCTCCGCCAACACCCAGCTGGCCCGCGTCGACTCGATCGCCGCGGACGTCCAGGAGGTCACGGCCAACGCCTCGGCGCTGTCCTCGACCGTCTCCTCCGCCTTCGGCGGGCCGCTGGTCAAGGTCGCGGCCTTCGGCTACGGCGTCCGCCGCGCGATGGGCCGCCGCGACCGGGACGCACCGCAGAGCACCGTCTTCGTCGGCAAGAGCCTGCCGTCCGCCCGGCGCGGCAGCCGCCGTACCCGTGGGAAGGGTTGACCCCAGAAATGTTTCGCCGCGCCTTCTGGTTCACCACCGGTGTAGCCGCCGGTGTGTGGGCCACGACCAAGGTCAACCGCACGCTGAACAAGCTCACGCCGGAGAGCCTGGCCCTGCAGGCCGCGGACCGCGCGGTCATCGCAGGCCGCCGGGTCAAGCTCTTCGCGCTGGACGTCGCCGACGGCATGGCACACCGCGAGGCGGCGCTCAAGGACGCGCTCGGGCTGAGCGCGCCGGAGCCGGAGCCCGGGCACCGCGCGCTGCCCGGTCAGCGCCCGCAGGCCGCCCCCGTCCGGCCGCACACCCAGCTCTACTCGCAGCACACCTACAACTCGACCAACTCGACTCGGAATGAGGACCACTGATGGAGTCGGCTGAAATCCGCCGCCGCTGGCTGCGCTTCTTCGAGGAGCGCGGGCACACCGTCGTGCCGTCGGCGTCGCTCATCGCGGACGACCCGACCCTGCTGCTGGTCCCCGCGGGCATGGTGCCCTTCAAGCCCTACTTCCTGGGCGAGGTCAAGCCGCCCTTCCCGCGCGCCACGAGCGTGCAGAAGTGCGTCCGCACGCCGGACATCGAGGAGGTCGGCAAGACCACCCGGCACGGCACGTTCTTCCAGATGTGCGGCAACTTCTCCTTCGGCGACTACTTCAAGGAAGGCGCCATCAAGCTCGCCTGGGAGCTGCTGACGACGCCGGTCGCCGACGGCGGTTTCGGCCTGGAGCCGGAGAAGCTCTGGATCACCGTCTACCAGGACGACGACGAGGCCGAGCAGATCTGGCGGGACGTCGTGGGCGTCCCCGCCGAGCGCATCCAGCGTCTGGGCAAGAAGGACAACTTCTGGTCCATGGGCGTCCCCGGCCCCTGCGGACCCTGCTCCGAGATCAACTACGACCGCGGCCCCGAGTTCGGCGTCGAGGGCGGCCCGGCCGTCAACGACGAGCGGTACGTGGAGATCTGGAACCTGGTCTTCATGCAGTACGAGCGCGGTGAGGGCGCCGGCAAGGAGGAGTTCCCGATCCTCGGGGACCTGCCGAGCAAGAACATCGACACCGGCCTCGGTCTCGAGCGCCTGGCGATGATCCTGCAGGGCGTGCAGAACATGTACGAGACCGACACCCTGCGCGTCGTGATCGACAAGGCCACCGAGCTGACCGGCGTCCGCTACGGCGCCGCCCCGGACTCGGACGTCTCCCTGCGCGTGGTCGCCGACCACATGCGCACCTCCACCATGCTCATCGGCGACGGCGTCACCCCCGGCAACGAGGGCCGCGGCTACGTCCTGCGCCGCATCATGCGCCGCGCCATCCGCAACATGCGCCTGATGGGCGCCACCGGCCCGGTCGTCGGCGAGCTCGTCGACACCGTCATCACGACGATGGGCGAGCAGTACCCGGAGCTGGAGACGGACCGCAAGCGCATCGAGACCGTCGCGCTCGCCGAGGAGGCCGCCTTCCTCAAGACCCTCAAGGCCGGCACCAACATCCTCGACTCGGCCGTCACCGAGACCAAGGCCTCCGGCGGCACCGTCCTGGCCGGCGAGAAGGCCTTCCTGCTCCACGACACCTGGGGCTTCCCGATCGACCTCACCCTCGAGATGGCCGCCGAGCAGGGCCTGTCGGTGGACGAGACCGGTTTCCGCCGCCTGATGAAGGAGCAGCGGGACCGGGCCAAGGCCGATGCCATGGTGAAGAAGAGCGGCCACGCCGACCTCTCCGCCTACCGCATCCTGGCCGACGAGTCCGGCGAGACCGCCTTCACGGGCTACTCCCACACCGAGAACGAGGCCACGGTCGTCGGTCTGCTGGTGGACGGCGTGCCCTCGCCCGCCGCCACCGAGGGCGACGAGATCGAGGTCGTCCTCGACCGCACCCCCTTCTACGCCGAGGGCGGCGGCCAGCTCGCCGACCAGGGCCGGATCAAGCTCGACAACGGCGCGGTCATCGAGGTCCGCGACGTGCAGAAGCCGGTTCCGGGCGTCAGCGTGCACAAGGGTGTCGTCCAGGTCGGCGAGGTCACGCTCGGCGCATCCGCCTACGCCGCCATCGATGTGACGCGCCGTCGGGCCATCGCCCGCGCCCACAGCGCCACCCACCTCACCCACCAGGCGCTGCGCGACGCCCTGGGCCCGACGGCCGCCCAGGCCGGTTCGGAGAACTCGCCCGGCCGCTTCCGCTTCGACTTCGGCTCGCCCGCCGCCGTGCCCGGCAGCGTGCTCACCGACGTCGAGCAGAAGATCAACGAGGTCCTCTCCCATGAACTCGAGGTCCACGCCGAGGTCATGAGCCTGGACGAGGCCAAGAAGGCCGGTGCCATCGCCGAGTTCGGCGAGAAGTACGGCGAGCGCGTGCGCGTCGTGACCATCGGCGACTTCTCCAAGGAGCTGTGCGGCGGTACGCACGTCGCCAACACCGCCCAGCTGGGCCTGGTGAAGCTGCTCGGCGAGTCCTCGATCGGCTCCGGTGTGCGCCGTGTCGAGGCCCTGGTCGGTGCCGACGCCTACAACTTCCTGGCCAAGGAGCACACGGTCGTCGCCCAGCTGACCGAGCTGGTCAAGGGCCGCCCGGAGGAGCTGCCGGAGAAGATCTCCGGGATGCTCGCCAAGCTCCGCGAGGCCGAGAAGGAGATCGAGCGCTTCCGCGCCGAGAAGGTCCTGCAGGCCGCCGCCGGTCTGGCCGAGGGTGCCAAGGACGTCCGCGGCGTGGCCCTGGTGACGGGACAGGTGGCCGACGGCACGGGCGCCGACGACCTGCGCAAGCTGGTCCTCGACGTGCGCGGCCGGATCCAGGGCGGCCGGCCGGCCGTCGTCGCCCTGTTCACGGTGGCCAACGGCCGTCCGCTGACGGTGATCGCCACCAACGACGCCGCCCGCGAGCGCGGTCTGAAGGCCGGCGACCTGGTGCGCACGGCCGCCAAGACCCTCGGCGGCGGTGGCGGCGGCAAGCCGGACGTCGCCCAGGGCGGCGGCCAGAACCCGGAGGCCGTCGGCGAGGCCATGGCCGCCGTCGAGCGTCTCGTCGCGGAAGCGGCCTGATCGCGGTGCGACGCGGCAGGCGTATCGCCGTGGATGTCGGGGACGCCCGGATCGGGGTCGCCTCGTGCGACCCCGACGGGGTCCTCGCCACCCCGGTGGAGACCGTTCCCGGCCGGGACATCCCGCAGGCCCACAAGCGGCTGGCGGCGATCGTCGCCGAGTACGAACCCCTCGAGGTCGTCGTCGGCCTGCCCCGCTCGCTCAGCGGGCGGGAGGGTCCGGCGGCCGCCAAGGTGCGGACCTTCGCCCGGGAGATGGCCCGGCGCATCGCGCCGGTCCCGGTCCGGCTGGTCGACGAGCGGATGACAACCGTCACAGCGGCACAGGGCCTGCGCGCCTCGGGCGTCAGTTCCAAGAAGGGCCGGTCGGTGGTGGATCAGGCCGCAGCCGTGGTGATTCTCCAGAACGCCCTGGAGACCGAGAAGGTCTCGGGGCGTCCCCCGGGCGAGACCGTCGACGTGGTCATCTGATCGCAATACGGTAACGTTCCGCGCGACATGGCAGCTGTTCGAATCTCTGCCGGGCAGGACGAGATATCGGACTTGCGCTCCGCGAGGCATCGAAGAGCGCTCATCGGCTGCCGCTGTGCGGCTCTAGGGGATAGATGACTGAGTACGGCCGGGGTCCCGGCTCCCAACCGTGGCACCCCGAGGATCCCCTGTACGGGGACCAGGGGTACGCCGCGCAGCAGCAGGTGCAGCAGCCCCCCTACGGTCAGCAGCACTACCCCAGTCAGCAGCAGTACGGCTGGGACCCCTCGCAGGACACGGGGGGTCCCTACGCCGCACAGCCCGGCGCGGTCCCGTACACGGAGCAGCACACCGGCCAGTACCCGGTCGGCCACGTGGTGGAGCAGGTGGACCACTACGGCCACACCGACCCCTACCCGCCGCCGCACCAGGAACAGGTGCCGCATCAGGAGCAGGTGCCGCAGCAGCAGACCGCGTACGTGGGCGAGCAGCGCACCGCCGAGGCGGAGCCCGCGGACGACCGGATCTCCCTCTTCGACGACCCGGCCGAGGAGGCCCCGGCAGTCCCCGCCGGGGCCGACGAGGAAGCCGACGAGGCGGCCGGGGGGCGCAAGCGCGGCCGGGAGCGGCGCACCAAGAATCCCAAGAAGCGCCGCAGTGGCACGGCCTGTCTGCTGGTCGCCGTGGTGCTGGTCGGCGGCGTGGGCGGTCTGGGGTACCTGGGGTACGACTACTGGCAGGCCAACTTCGGCCCCGCGCCCGACTTCGAGGGCGAGGGGAACGGCCAGGTCCAGGTGGTGATCCCCAAGGGGTCGAGCCTGACCCAGATGGGCCAGATCCTCGAGAAGAACGGCGTCGTCAAGAGCGCCCGCGGGTTCGCCGAGGCGGCCGACAAGAGCGCCAAGGGCAAGGGCATCCAGCCGGGCACCTACAGCCTGCGCAAGGAGATGTCGGCGCAGGCGGCCATCGAAATGATGAGCGACAACACCAACTTCCTCACCTTCGGCGAGGGCACCCGGGCCGTCGACGTCTACACGTCGATCGACAAGAAGCTCGACCTCAAGCCGGGCACGACCAAGGACGTCGCGAAGGACCAGGCGAAGAACCTGGGGCTGCCGGCCTGGGCGAACGACGACCCGAAGATCAAGGACCCGTTGGAGGGCTTCCTCTTCCCGTCGCAGTACAACGCGGGCAAGGGCACCAAGCCGGAGGACATCCTGCGCCAGATGGTGGCCCGCGCGAAGGAGAACTACGCGCAGCAGGACCTGGACGGCAAGGCCAGGGAACTCGGCCTGAAATCGCCGATGCAGCTCGTCACCGTGGCCAGCCTGGTCCAGGCGGAGGGCGTGACGCACGACGACTTCCGCAAGATGGCGCGGGTCGTCTACAACCGCCTCAAGCCCACCAACACCGAGACGAACGGCAAGCTGCAGTTCGACTCGACCTTCAACTACCTCAAGAACCAGAGCAAGATCAACATCGGCACGGCGGAGATCCACTCCGACCAGGACCCGTACAACACCTATGTGCACAAGGGCCTGCCGCCCGGCCCCATCGGCAACCCGGGCATGGTGGCCCTGCAGGCGGCCATGGATCCGGAGCCGGGGGACTGGTACTACTTCGTCTCCATCGACGGCAGGACGCAGTTCGCCAACACCCTCGCCGAGCACGACAAGCTCGTCCGCGAGTTCAACGACAGCCAGAAAAAGAAGAAGCAGGGATGAGTGACCTGACGCAGCACCGCCGCCGCGCGGCGGTGCTCGGTTCGCCGATCGCCCACTCGCTCTCCCCGGTGCTGCACCGGGCCGCCTATGCGGAACTGGGCCTGCAGGACTGGACGTACGACCGCTTCGAGGTCGACGAGGCCGCGCTGCCCGCGTTCCTGGAGGGGCTCGGCGGCGAGTGGGCCGGGCTGTCGCTGACCATGCCGCTCAAGCGCGCGGTCATCCCGCTGCTGGGCGAGGTCAGCGCCACCGCCCGCTCGGTGGAGGCCGTCAACACCGTCGTGTTCACCGAGGACGGCCGGTGCCTCGGCGACAACACCGACATCCCCGGCATCGCGGCCGCCCTGCGCGAGCGGGGCATCGAGAAGACCGGCTCCGCCGCCGTCCTCGGCGCCGGGGCCACCGCCTCCTCCGCCCTCGCCGCGCTCGCCCGCATCTGCACCGGCGAGGTCACCGTCTACGTCCGCAGCGCGGAGCGCGCCGCTGAGATGCAGCGGTGGGGCGAGCGGCTCGGCGTCGCCGTGCGCACGGCGGACTGGGCGGACGCAGCCGAGGCCTTCGCCGCCCCGCTGGTCGTGGCCACCACCCCCGTCGGCGCCACCGACGCCCTGGCCGCCTCCGTGCCCGAGCGGCCCGGCACGCTCTTCGACGTGCTCTACGAGCCGTGGCCGACCCCGCTGGCCGCCGCGTGGCAGCAGCGCGGCGGTGCGGTCGTCGGCGGCCTGGACCTGCTGGTCCACCAGGCGGTCCTCCAGGTCGAGCAGATGACCGGCCGCGTCCCGGCCCCGCTGGCCGCGATGCGCGCCGCGGGCGAGGCCGCGCTGGCCGCCCGCGGCCGCTGACGGCGTCCCACAACCTGACGCAGTAGGTCCACAACATGGACCGGCAGCCGGGGGAAATCCCGCGGCATGGGAGGATCGGGGGTAGCGGGCCGGGGCCGCTTTCCCGGCTACCGCCGGGAGGTGCCCCCAGGCCGCACCGCCAAGATCCGAGGCGTGAGCAAGAGGAGTCCCGTTGAGCAGGTTGCGCTGGCTGACCGCAGGAGAGTCGCACGGCCCCGCACTCGTGGCGACGTTGGAGGGCCTTCCCGCCGGCGTGCCGATCACCACCGACATGGTGGCGGACCACCTGGCCCGGCGGCGCCTCGGCTATGGACGCGGCGCGCGCATGAAGTTCGAGCGGGACGAGATCACCTTCCTCGGCGGCGTCCGGCACGGCCTCTCCCTCGGCTCCCCGATCGCCGTCATGGTCGGCAACACCGAGTGGCCGAAGTGGGAGCAGGTCATGGCGGCCGACCCGGTCGACCCCGATGTGCTCGCCGCGCTCGCCCGCAACGCCCCGCTCACCCGGCCCCGTCCGGGCCACGCGGACCTGGCGGGCATGCAGAAGTACGGCTTCGACGAGGCCCGGCCGGTGCTGGAGCGGGCCTCGGCCCGGGAGACGGCGGCGCGGGTGGCGCTGGGCGCGGTCGCCCGGTCCTTCCTGAAGGAGACCGCCGGCATCGAGATCGTCTCCCACGTCGTCGAGCTCGCCGCCGCCAAGGCCCCGTACGGCGTGTACCCGAAGCCCTCGGACGTCGAGCGCCTGGACGCCGACCCGGTGCGCTGCCTGGACCCCGAGGCCAGCAAGGCGATGGTCGCCGAGATCGACCAGGCCCACAAGGACGGCGACACCCTCGGCGGCGTCGTCGAGGTCCTGGCCTACGGCGTGCCCGTCGGCCTGGGCTCGCACGTGCACTGGGACCGCCGCCTGGACGCCCGCCTGGCCGCCGCGCTGATGGGTATTCAGGCCATCAAGGGCGTCGAGCTCGGCGACGGCTTCGAGCTGGCGCGGGTGCCCGGCTCCCAGGCGCACGACGAGATCGTGCCCACCGAGGACGGCCTCCGCCGTGCCACCGGCCGCTCCGGCGGCACCGAGGGCGGCCTGTCGACCGGCGAACTGCTGCGCGTGCGCGCCGCGATGAAGCCGATCGCGACCGTGCCGCGGGCGCTGGCCACCGTCGACGTGACCACCGGCGAGCCGGCCCAGGCGCACCACCAGCGCTCCGACGTCTGCGCGGTCCCCGCGGCCGGCATCGTGGCCGAGGCCATGGTGGCGCTGGTGCTGGCCGACGCGGTGGTGGAGAAGTTCGGCGGCGACAGCGTCGCCGAGACCCGCCGCAACGTCCGCGGCTACCTCGACAACCTGGCCGTCAAGTGACACCGGCCGTCGTCCTGGTGGGCCCGCCGGGAGCCGGCAAGTCCACCGTCGGTGCCCTGCTCGCCGAGCGGCTGGGCACCGGCTACCGGGACACCGACGCCGACATCGAGCGGACGGCGGGCAAGACCGTCCCGGAGATCTTCATCGACGAGGGCGAGCCGCACTTCCGCGAGCTGGAGCGGCAGGCCGTGCGCGCCGCCGTGGCCGAGCACCCCGGGGTGCTCGCCCTCGGCGGCGGCGCCGTCATGGACCCCGCCACCCGCGCCCTGCTCACCGGCCTGCCCGTGGTCTTCCTCGACGTCGAACTCGCCGACGCCGTGCACCGCGTGGGCCTGGACGCCCCGCGCCCGCTGCTCGCCGTCAACCCGCGCAAGCGCTGGCGCGAGCTGATGGAACAGCGCCGCCCCCTCTACACCGAGGTCGCCAGGGCCGTCGTGGCCACCGGCGGCCGGGCCCCCGCCGAGGTCGCCGACGCCGTGCTCGAGGCGCTCGGACTCCCCGCCGGCCCCACACCGGACATCACGCAGTGAGGAACCCATGACGGACGCCCCCACCCGCATCCAGGTCGCCGGCAGCGCGGGCACCGCGCCGTACGAGGTCCTGGTCGGGCAGCAGCTGCTGGGCGAGCTGCCCACTCTCGTCGGCCCCGCCAAGCGGGTCGCGGTGCTGCACCCCGAGGCCCTCGCCGCGACCGGCGAGGCGCTGTGCGAGGACCTCGCGGCCCAGGGCTACGAGGCCATCGCCATCCAGGTGCCCAACGCCGAGGAGGCCAAGACCGCCGAGGTCGCGGCCTACTGCTGGAAGGCGCTGGGCCAGTCGAACTTCACCCGCACCGACGTGATCGTCGGCGTCGGCGGCGGTGCCACCACCGACCTGGCCGGCTTCGTCGCCGCCACCTGGCTGCGCGGGGTGCGCTGGATCGCCGTGCCCACCACGGTGCTGGGCATGGTCGACGCGGCCGTCGGCGGCAAGACCGGCATCAACACCGCCGAGGGCAAGAACCTCGTCGGCTCCTTCCACCCGCCGGCCGGGGTGCTGTGCGACCTGGCCGCGCTGGAGTCGCTGCCGGTCCACGACTACGTCAGCGGCCTCGCCGAGATCATCAAGGCGGGCTTCATCGCCGACCCCGCCATCCTGGACCTCATCGAGGCGGACCCCGACGCGGCCCGCACCCCGCACGGCCCGCACACGGCCGAGCTGATCGAGCGCGCCATCCGGGTCAAGGCCGAGGTCGTCTCCGGCGACCTCAAGGAGGCCGGCCGCCGCGAGATCCTCAACTACGGGCACACCCTCGCCCACGCGATCGAGAAGAACGAGCGCTACAACTGGCGGCACGGCGCGGCCGTCGCCGTCGGCATGGTCTTCGCGGCCGAACTGGGCCGGATCGCGGGCCGGTTGGACGATGCGACCGCCGACCGGCACCGCACGGTGCTGCAGGCGGTGGGCCTGCCCGTCACCTACCGCGGTGACCAGTGGCCCAAGCTGCTGGAGACCATGAAGGTCGACAAGAAGACCCGCGGCGACCGGCTGCGCTTCATCGTCCTGGACGGCCTGGCCAAGCCGGCCGTCCTGGAGGCACCGGACCCGGCCATGCTGCTGGCCGCGCACGCGGAGATCGCCGCATGAGCCCCCGTCGGGTTCTCGTGCTCAACGGCCCCAACCTGGGCCGCCTCGGCTCCCGGGAGCCCGACGTCTACGGGTCCACGTCCTACACCGGGCTCGTCAAGGAGTGCACCGAACTCGGCGCCGAGCTCGGGTTCGCCGTCGAGGTGCGGGAGACCAACGACGAGGGCGAGCTGATCCGCTGGCTGCACGAGGCCGCGGACGGCTCGGTCCCCGTCGTCATCAACCCCGGTGCGTTCACGCACTACTCGTACGCCATGCGCGACGCGGCCGCCCAGCGCACCGCGCCGCTCATCGAGGTGCACATCTCCAACCCGTACGCGCGCGAGGAGTTCCGGCACACCTCCGTGATCGCGGCGGTCGCCAGCGGCACCGTCGCGGGGTTCGGCATCGGCTCGTACCGGCTCGCGCTGCGGGCCCTCGCGGACCAACTGGCCTGACCGGCGCGGCGCGTCGGGCACTCGGCGCCCGCCCCGGCCGTTGACCCCACTGCGGCCGGGCGGGCGGGCGCGCTCCGGTACTCTCCCGTCCGGCCGTGTTTGCGGCCCCTTCACCAGACTGGAGTGCCACCGGATGCAGCACGCAGTGGGAGCGCCGCTGCCGCCGCCCCACCCCCCGATGCCGCCGGGCCCCGCCCCGGCGCCCGGCTGGTCCGCGCCCGCGGCCCCTCCGGCGGTGCCGCCGGGACCGCCGCCGTCCCTGCCGTCCCCGCCGCCCGACGGGGCGACCGGGCACTTCGCCCTCGCCCCCGGCCTGCCCGTGCCGCCGCCCGTCGACGCGGCGCACGCCGCCGTGGCGGTGCTGCTCATCGGCCCGGCCGGGGCGGGCAAGACGACGGTCGCCCGGCACTGGGCCGACCGCCGTGCCGTGCCCACCGCCCACATCAGCCTGGACGACGTGCGCGAGTGGGTGCGCTCCGGCTTCGCCGACCCGCAGTCCGGGTGGAACGACAACTCCGAGGCGCAGTACCGCCTCGCCCGCCGCACCTGCGGCTTCGCCGCCCGCAACTTCCTCGCCAACGGCATCTCCTGCATCCTCGACGACGCGGTCTTCCCCGACCGCCCGGTCGTCGGCCTCGGCGGCTGGAAGCGGCACGTCGGCCCCGGCCTGCTGCCGGTCGTCCTGCTGCCGGGCCTGGACGTGGTCCTGGAGCGCAACGCCGAGCGCACCGGGAACCGCCGCCTCGCCGACGAGGAGGTCGCCCGGATCCACGGCCGGATGGCCGGCTGGTACGGCTCGGGGCTGCCGATCATCGACAACTCCCAGCAGGACGTGGCCGCCACGGCCCGGCTCCTGGACGAGGCCGTGGCCCGCGCCCTGGCCGGTGCTGCCGGCCGCTGACGGCCCGAGGCCCGCGGGGGCGCCGGAACCGCCCGGTCGGACGCGCTGAACCGGCCGGTCACCGCCGCCGAACGTACGCTCGGAGCCATGTCCGAGGTCTACGCGGCACGCCGCGCGCGGCTGCGCGAGCGCTGTGCGGCGGGCGGCAGCGAGGCCGCCCTGGTGTCCGGCGACGCCAACGTCCGGTATCTGTCGGGCGGCGCGCCGTCCGGTGCCGTCCTGCTCCTCGGCCCCGACCGCGACCTGCTGGTCTGTACGAGCGACCCGTACACCGACGCCACCGGCCGCAGCCGGCCCGGCGAGGAGGTCCAGGTCGAGGTGCTGACCGCTCCCGAGGGCGACCCGGCCGTGGCCGCCGCCGAGCGGGCCGGTGCCGCGGGGGCCCGCTCGCTGGCCGTCGAGGAGCACCACCTGACCGTCACCCGCCATCGCGCCCTGCGCTCCGTGGCGCCCGGACTGCGGCTGGGCGACCTGGGCCCGGCCGTCGAGCAGCAGCGGGTGGTCAAGGACGACGAGGAGATCTCCTGCCTGCGCATCGCCGCGGAGATCGCCGACCAGGCCCTGGGCGAGCTGCTGGAGTCGATACTGGTCGGGCGCACCGAGCGGCACCTGGCGCTGGAGCTGGAGCGCCGCCTGGTCGACCACGGCGCGGGCGGCCCGGCCTTCCCCACCTCGGTGGGGGCCGGGCCGAACTCCGGGCTCGCCGGGCACGTGCCCACCGACCGCCGGGTCGAGGAGGGCGATTTCCTCAGCGTCTGCCTGGGCGCCGACTACCGCGGCTACCGGAGCGAGATCGGCCGCACCTTCGTCATCGGCACCTCGCCCGCGGACTGGCAGATCGAGCTGTACGACCAGGTCTTCGCCGCTCAGCGCGCGGGCCGCGAGGCGCTGGCGCCGGGCACGCCGTACCGCGACGTGGACCGGGCCGCGCGTGTTGTACTGGAGGCGGCGGGCCTGGGGGAGCGCACCGGACCGAGGATGGGACACGGCGTGGGCCTGGAAAACGACGAGGACCCGCGGCTGGCGCCGTCGGCCATGGGTAAACTGGACGCTTGCGTGCCGGTCACCGTGGATCCGGGGGTTCACCTCCCCGGGCGGGGCGGCGTCCGGATCGATGACACGCTCGTCGTCCGCCCCGAGGCGGACGGCGGACCCGAGCTACTCACCATTACGACCAAGGAGCTGCTCGCGCTCTGACGGAGCGCATCGCACTCTCTGGTTCCACCAGCCCAGGAGATACCGCAACCGTGGCATCCACGAACGACCTCAAGAACGGCATGGTGCTCAAGCTCGACGGGGGCCAGCTGTGGTCCGTCGTCGAGTTCCAGCACGTCAAGCCCGGCAAGGGCCCCGCCTTCGTCCGTACGAAGCTGAAGAACGTGCTCTCCGGCAAGGTCGTCGACAAGACCTTCAACGCGGGCGTGAAGGTCGAGACGGCCACTGTTGACCGCCGCGACATGCAGTTCTCCTACATGGACGGCGAGTACTTCGTCTTCATGGACATGCAGACCTACGACCAGCTGATGGTCGACCGCAAGACCGTCGGCGACGCCGCCAACTTCCTCATCGAGGGCTTCACCGCCACCGTCGCCTCGAACGAGGGCTCGGTGCTCTACGTCGAGCTGCCGGCCGCCGTCGAGCTCGTCATCGAGCACACCGAGCCGGGTGTCCAGGGCGACCGCTCCACCGGTGGCTCCAAGCCCGCCAAGCTGGAGACCGGTTACGAGATCCAGGTCCCGCTCTTCATCACCACGGGCGAGAAGATCAAGGTCGACACGCGCACCGGTGATTACCTCGGTCGGGTGAACAGCTAACCGTGGCCGCCCGTAGCAAGGCCCGCAAGCGTGCCTTCCAGATCCTCTTCGAGGCCGACCAGCGCGGGAGCACCGCGCTCGCGGTCCTCGCGGACTGGGTGCGGCACTCCCGGTCCGACGACCGGCAGCCGCCGGTCAACGAGTACACGATGCAGCTGGTCGAGGGCTACGCGAACCATGTCGCGCGGATCGACGAGCTGATCGCCTCCTATTCGGTGGACTGGCCCCTGGACCGGATGCCCGTTGCCGACCGGAACATCCTGCGGCTCGGTGCGTACGAGCTGATCTGGGAGGACGGCACGCCGGACGCCGTGGCGATCGACGAGGCGGTGCAGCTCGCCAAGGAGTTCTCCACCGACGACTCGCCCGCGTTCGTGAACGGCCTCCTCGGCCGTTTCAAGGAGCTCAAGCCCAGCTTGCGCCGCGACGGCGCGTAGGCGCTTCGCTGAGCAGCGCAGTAGCGAAAACCGCCGGGGGCGGAAGGAACCGAATGGTTCCTTCCGCCCCCGGCGGTACGTTTCTCCCTGAAAATCGACAGGATCAGGCGTCCTCGTGCTGCACGGCGCGGCGGGCGTCCGCGTCGAGCACGCCCCAGCTGATGAGCTGCTCGGTGAGCACCGAGGGCGACTGGTCGTAGATCACTGCAAGGGTGCGCAGGTCGTCCTGGCGGATCGAGAGCACCTTGCCGTTGTAATCGCCGCGCTGGCTCTGGATGGTGGCGGCGTAACGCTGCAGCGGGCCGGCCTTCTCGGCCGGGACGTGGGCGAGCCGCTCCAGGTCCAGGACCAGCTTCGGCGGGGGCTCGGCGGCACCGCCGGGCGTGGTGCCCGGCAGCAGCTCCTGCACGGGCACACCGTAGAAGTCGGCCAGCTCGGCCAGGCGCTGTACGGTCACGGCGCGGTCGCCGCGCTCGTACGAGCCCACCACGACGGCCTTCCAGCGACCCTGGGACTTCTCCTCGACGCCATGGAGGGAGAGGCCCTGCTGGGTGCGGATGGCGCGGAGCTTGGCCCCGAGCTGTTTGGCGTATTCGCTGGACATAAAGCTCCCCGGACGCTGTATGACGTGCGGCTGCCGCCGCGTGTCTGGTAACTCACTGTGAGGTTACGCAGCGTAATCTCACTTCGTCAAGCCGAATGGTCCACCGGCTGGGCCGTCGGTGGTCGCGGCGCGTGCCCGCCGTGGGGCCTGATACGGTGAACAGGTAAATCCGACGTCCTTTAATGTCCGTCCCGTGAGGCGGAGAAGGAGGTCCGTTTCATGGACGCAGTCATTCCTGCGCCGGAACCCGCGCGTGCGGTGCTCGAAGCACCGGACATCGCCCGGGTCCTGACGCGCATTGCCCACGAGATCGACGAGCGCGCCAAGGGCGCCGACGACGTGGTGCTCCTCGGCATCCCCACGCGAGGCGTCTTCCTCGCGCACCGCCTGGCGGCCAAGCTGGAGCAGATCACCGGCAGGACGATGCCGGTCGGCTCCCTCGACATCACCATGTACCGCGACGACCTGCGGATGCGCCCCGCCCGGGCGCTGGCCCGCACGGAGATCCCCGGCGAGGGCATCGACGGCCGCCTGGTGGTCCTCGTCGACGACGTGCTCTTCTCCGGCCGCACCATCCGTGCCGCCCTCGACGCGCTGAACGACATCGGGCGCCCCCGCGCCGTCCAGCTCGCGGTCCTCGTCGACCGCGGCCACCGCGAACTTCCCATCCGTGCCGACTACGTCGGCAAGAACCTCCCCACGTCGCTGCGGGAGACGGTCAAGGTCCAGCTCACCGAGGAGGACGGCCGCGACAGCGTGCTCCTCGGCACGCGCGCGACCGCACCGGCCGACGGGCAGTAGCGACCCCTCGGCGGACCCGGCCTGCGCCGGTTCCGCCCAGTCGCACGCCCGCACCTCACCCCCGCATATCTCCTCAACCACGGAGCAAACCGGATGAAGCGTCACCTCATCTCGGCCGCCGACCTCTCCCGCGACGACGCCGTCCTGATCCTCGACACCGCCGAGGAGATGGCCCGCGTCGCCGACCGGCCGATCAAGAAGCTGCCCACCCTGCGCGGCCGCACCGTCGTCAACCTCTTCTTCGAGGACTCGACCCGGACCCGCATCTCCTTCGAGGCCGCAGCCAAGCGGCTCTCCGCCGACGTCATCAACTTCTCGGCCAAGGGCTCCTCGGTCTCCAAGGGCGAGTCGCTCAAGGACACCGCCCTGACCCTGGAGGCCATGGGCGCCGACGCCGTCGTCATCCGCCACCACGCCTCCGGCGCCCCCTACCGGCTCGCCAACTCCGGCTGGATCGACGGTGCCGTCGTCAACGCCGGCGACGGCACCCACGAGCACCCCACCCAGGCCCTGCTGGACGCCTTCACCATGCGCCGCCGCCTGGTCGGCCCCGACACCGGGCTCGGCAAGGACCTGTCCGGGCGCCGGATCACGATCGTCGGCGACGTCCTGCACAGCCGGGTCGCCCGCTCCAACGTCCATCTGCTGACCACGCTGGGCGCCGAGGTCACCCTCGTCGCACCGCCCACCCTGGTGCCCGTCGGCGTCGACAGCTGGCCGTGCGAGGTCTCCTACGACCTCGACCAGGTGCTGCCGAAGTCCGACGCCGTGATGATGCTGCGGGTCCAGCGCGAGCGCATGAACGCCGCGTTCTTCCCGACCGAGCGCGAGTACGCGCGGCGCTACGGCCTGGACGGCGACCGCATGGCGAAGATGCCCGAGCACGCCGTCGTGATGCACCCCGGCCCGATGAACCGCGGCATGGAGATCACCGCCGAGGTCGCCGACTCCGACCGCTGCACGGCCGTCGAGCAGGTCGCCAACGGCGTCTCGACCCGGATGGCCGTCCTCTACCTGCTGCTCGGCGGCTCCGAGCCGGCCGTCTCGACCACCCCCCGCACCGAGGAGAACAAGTAACCATGTCGAAGATCCTGATCCGTGGTGCGAAGATCCTCGGCGGCGAGCCGCAGGACGTCCTCGTCGACGGCGAGACCATCGCCGAGGTGGGCACCGGCCTGAGCGCCGAAGGCGCCCAGGTGATCGAGGCCGACGGCAAGATCCTGCTGCCCGGCCTGGTCGACCTGCACACCCACCTGCGCGAGCCCGGCCGCGAGGACTCCGAGACCGTCCTGACCGGCACCCGCGCCGCCGCGAGCGGCGGCTACACCGCCGTCTTCGCCATGGCCAACACCTTCCCCGTCGCCGACACCGCCGGCGTCGTCGAGCAGGTCTGGCGGCTCGGCAAGGAGCACGGCTACTGCGACGTGCAGCCCATCGGCGCCGTCACCGTCGGCCTGGAGGGCAAGCAGCTCTCCGAGCTGGGCGCCATGCACGACTCCGCCGCCGGGGTCACCGTCTTCTCCGACGACGGCAAGTGCGTCGACGACGCCGTGATCATGCGCCGTGCGCTGGAGTACGTGAAGGCCTTCGGCGGCGTCGTCGCCCAGCACGCCCAGGAGCCGCGGCTCACCGAGGGCGCCCAGATGAACGAGGGCGTCGTCTCCTCCGAGCTGGGCCTGGGCGGCTGGCCGGCCGTCGCCGAGGAGTCGGTCATCGCGCGCGACGTCCTGCTCGCCGAGCACGTCGGCTCCCGGGTGCACATCTGCCACCTGTCCACGGCCGGCTCGGTCGCGATCGTCCGCTGGGCCAAGTCGCGCGGCATCGACGTCACCGCCGAGGTCACCCCGCACCACCTGCTCCTCACCGACGAGCTCGTGCGCTCGTACAACCCGGTCTACAAGGTGAACCCGCCGCTGCGCACCGAGCGCGACGTGATGGCGCTGCGCGAGGCGCTGGCCGACGGCACGATCGACATCGTGGCCACCGACCACGCCCCGCACCCGCACGAGGACAAGGACTGCGAGTGGGCCGCCGCGGCGATGGGCATGGTGGGCCTGGAGACGGCCCTGTCCGTCGTCCAGCACACGATGGTCGACACCGGGCTGCTGGACTGGGCCGGGGTCGCCGAGCGCATGTCCTTCAAGCCCGCGCGCATCGGTAGCCTCGCCGGTCACGGCCGCCCCGTCGCCCCCGGGGAGCCCGCCAACCTCACGCTGGTCGATTCCGCTTACCGTGGTGTCGTGGACCCCGCGGGCTTCGCCTCCCGCAGCCGCAACACCCCGTACGAGGGCCGTGAGCTGCCGGGTCGCGTCACCCACACCTTCCTGCGGGGCCGGGCGACGGTCGTGGACGGGAAGCTGGCGTGACACCTGCACTGATCAATCTGGCGGTCGAGGAGAAGTCCCAGGCCGTGACCCACTGGGCCGCACGGGCCGGCTGGGTCGTGGGACTTCTGCTCTTCATCGCACTGCTCTACTGGCTGATGCGCGAGGGCTGGAAGTGGCGCGGCACGCTCCAGGGCGACCTGCCCGAGCTGCCGGCCGTCCCCGAGGACACCGGCGCGAGCACGCTCACGATGACCGGGCGCTACCACGGCTCGACCACCGCCGGGCAGTGGCTCGACCGCATCGTCGCGCAGGGCCTCGGCACCCGCAGCCGCGCCGAGCTCACCCTGACGGAGCAAGGCGTCCGGGTCGTCCGGCCCGGGGCACAGGACTTCTTCATCCCCACCGCCGCGCTGCGCGGCGCCCGCCTCGACAAGGGCATCGCGGGCAAGGTCCTCACCGAGGGCGGCCTGCTGGTGATCACCTGGCAGCACGGCGACAAGACGATCGACTCGGGCTTCCGCTCCGACACGGCCGCCGAACACGCGGCCTGGGTCGAGGCCCTCACCACCCACAGCACCAGCACGACGGAAGGCGCACGATGACGACCTCCAGCAGGGGAGCCGCAAGGGTTCCCGCCGTACTCGTCCTGGAGGACGGCCGAACCTTCCGCGGCCGTGCCTACGGGGCCCACGGAGTCACCTTCGGCGAGGCGGTGTTCTCCACCGGCATGACCGGCTACCAGGAGACCCTGACCGACCCCTCCTACCACCGCCAGGTGGTCGTCATGACCGCCCCGCACGTCGGCAACACCGGCGTCAACGACGAGGACCCCGAGTCCGCCCGCATCTGGGTGGCCGGCTACGTCGTCCGCGACCCCGCCCGCGTCTCCTCCAACTGGCGTGCCCGGCGCTCGCTGGAGGAGGAGCTGCGCCACCAGGGCATCGTCGGCATCAGCGGCATCGACACCCGCGCCCTCACCCGCCACCTGCGCGAGCGCGGCGCCATGCGCGTCGGCATCTTCTCCGGCAACGCCCTGCCCGACGAGGGCACCATGCTCACCGAGGTGCGCCAGGCCCCCGAGATGAAGGGCGCCGACCTCTCCGCCGAGGTCGCCACCAAGGAGGCGTACGTCGTCCCGGCGATCGGTGCGAAGAAGTTCACCGTCGCCGCGATCGACCTGGGCATCAAGGGCATGACCCCGCACCGGATGGCCGAGCGCGGCATCGAGGTGCACGTCCTGCCCGCCACGGCGACCCTCGAGGACATCTACGCCATCGACCCCGACGGCGTGTTCTTCTCCAACGGCCCGGGCGACCCGGCCACCGCCGACCACCCGGTCTCCGTGATGCGCGGCGTGCTGGAGCGCAGGACGCCGCTGTTCGGCATCTGCTTCGGCAACCAGATCCTCGGGCGCGCCCTCGGCTTCGGCACCTACAAGCTGAAGTACGGCCACCGCGGCATCAACCAGCCCGTGCAGGACCGTACGACCGGCAAGGTCGAGGTCACCGCGCACAACCACGGCTTCGCCGTCGACGCCCCGCTCGACAAGGCGACCGACACCCCCTACGGCCGTGTCGAGGTCTCCCACGTCTGCCTCAACGACAACGTGGTCGAAGGCCTCCAGCTGCTCGACCAGCCGGCCTTCAGCGTCCAGTACCACCCCGAGGCAGCAGCAGGACCGCACGACGCCGCGTACCTGTTCGACCGCTTCGTCTCCCTGATGGAGGGCCAGCGTGCCTAAGCGCACCGACATCCAGTCCGTTCTGGTCATCGGCTCCGGCCCGATCGTCATCGGCCAGGCCGCGGAGTTCGACTACTCCGGCACCCAGGCCTGCCGGGTCCTGAAGGCCGAGGGCCTGCGGGTGATCCTGGTCAACTCCAACCCGGCCACGATCATGACCGACCCGGAGATCGCCGACGCCACCTACGTCGAGCCGATCACCCCGGAGTTCGTCGAGAAGATCATCGCCAAGGAGCGCCCCGACGCGCTCCTGCCCACCCTCGGCGGCCAGACCGCGCTCAACACCGCGATCTCCATGCACGAGAACGGCGTCCTGGAGAAGTACGGCGTCGAGCTGATCGGCGCCAACGTCGAGGCCATCCACAAGGGCGAGGACCGCGACCTGTTCAAGGGCGTCGTCGAGGCCGTCAACGCCAAGACCGGCCACGGCGAGTCCGCCCGCTCGGTCATCTGCCACACCATGGACGAGGTCCTCGCGGGCGTCGAGACGCTCGGCGGCTACCCCGTCGTCGTCCGTCCCTCCTTCACCATGGGCGGCGCCGGCTCCGGCTTCGCCCACGACGAGGAGGAGCTGCGCCGCATCGCCGGCCAGGGCCTCACGCTCTCCCCGACCACCGAGGTGCTCCTGGAGGAGTCCATCCTCGGCTGGAAGGAGTACGAGCTGGAGCTGATGCGCGACAAGCACGACAACGTCGTGGTCGTCTGCTCCATCGAGAACTTCGACCCGATGGGCGTGCACACCGGTGACTCCATCACCGTCGCCCCGGCGATGACGCTGACCGACCGCGAGTACCAGGTGCTGCGCGACATCGGCATCGCGATCATCCGCGAGGTCGGCGTCGACACCGGCGGCTGCAACATCCAGTTCGCGGTCAACCCCGAGGACGGCCGGGTCATCGTCATCGAGATGAACCCGCGCGTCTCGCGCTCCTCCGCGCTGGCCTCCAAGGCGACCGGCTTCCCGATCGCGAAGATCGCCGCCCGGCTGGCCGTGGGCTACACGCTGGACGAGGTCCCGAACGACATCACGGAGAAGACCCCGGCCTCCTTCGAGCCCACGCTCGACTACGTCGTGGTCAAGGCCCCGCGCTTCGCGTTCGAGAAGTTCCCCTCCGCGGACGCCACCCTCACCACCACCATGAAGTCGGTGGGCGAGGCCATGGCCATCGGCCGCAACTTCACCGAGGCGCTGCAGAAGGCGCTGCGCTCGCTGGAGAAGAAGGGCTCGCAGTTCGACTTCGTGAGCGAGCCCGGCGACAAGGCCGCGCTGCTGGAGAAGGCCGCGGTGCCCACCGACGGCCGGATCAACACCGTCATGGACGCCATCCGCGCCGGGGCCACCCCGCAGGAGGTCTTCGGTTCCACGAAGATCGACCCGTGGTTCGTGGACCAGCTCTTCCTCATCCACGAGATCGCCGAGGAACTGCGCACGGCCGAGCGCCTGGACCCGGAGCTGCTGGCCGAGGCCAAGCGGCACGGCTTCTCCGACGTCCAGATCGCCGCGATCCGCGGCCTGACCGAGGACGTCGTGCGCGAGGTCCGGCACTCCCTCGGGGTGCGCCCGGTCTACAAGACCGTCGACACCTGCGCCGCCGAATTCGCCGCGAAGACCCCGTACTTCTACTCGTCCTACGACGAGGAGACCGAGGTCGCGCCGCGCACCAAGCCCGCCGTGATCATCCTGGGCTCCGGCCCGAACCGGATCGGCCAGGGCATCGAGTTCGACTACTCCTGCGTCCACGCCTCGTTCGCCCTGAGCGACGCGGGCTATGAGACCGTGATGGTCAACTGCAACCCGGAGACCGTCTCCACCGACTACGACACCTCCGACCGGCTCTACTTCGAGCCGCTCACCCTGGAGGACGTACTGGAGATCGTCCACGCCGAGCAGCAGGCCGGCCCGGTCGCGGGCGTGGTCGTCCAGCTCGGCGGCCAGACGCCGCTGGGCCTGTCCCAGGCGCTGAAGGACAACGGCGTCCCGGTCGTGGGCACCTCGCCCGAGGCCATCCACGCCGCCGAGGACCGCGGCGCCTTCGGCCGGGTCCTCGCCGAGGCGGGCCTGCCCGCCCCCAAGCACGGCACGGCCACCACGTTCGCGGGTGCGAAGGCCATTGCCGACGAGATCGGCTACCCCGTCCTGGTCCGTCCGTCGTACGTGCTCGGCGGCCGCGGGATGGAGATCGTCTACGACGAGGCGCGCCTGGAGTCGTACATCGCCGAGTCGACCGAGATCTCCCCGACCCGTCCGGTCCTGGTGGACCGTTTCCTCGACGACGCCATCGAGATCGACGTCGACGCGCTCTACGACGGCCACGAGCTCTACCTCGGCGGCGTCATGGAGCACATCGAGGAGGCCGGCATCCACTCCGGCGACTCCGCCTGCGCGCTGCCCCCGATCACCCTCGGCGGCTTCGACATCAAGCGCCTGCGGGCCTCGACGGAGGCCATTGCCAAGGGCGTCGGCGTGCGCGGCCTGATCAACATCCAGTTCGCGATGGCCGGCGACATCCTCTACGTGCTGGAGGCCAACCCGCGCGCCTCCCGCACCGTGCCCTTCACCTCGAAGGCCACCGCGGTACCGCTGGCCAAGGCCGCCGCCCGGATCTCCCTGGGCGCCACGGTCGCCGAGCTGCGCGCCGAGGGCATGCTTCCCAAGGAGGGCGACGGCGGCACGCTGCCGCTGGACGCGCCGATCTCCGTCAAGGAGGCCGTCATGCCCTGGAGCCGCTTCCGCGACATCCACGGCCGCGGCGTGGACACCGTCCTCGGCCCGGAGATGCGCTCGACCGGCGAGGTCATGGGCATCGACAGCGTCTTCGGCACCGCCTACGCCAAGTCGCAGGCCGGCGCCTACGGCGCGCTGCCCACCAAGGGCCGCGCATTCGTCTCGGTGGCCAACCGGGACAAGCGCTCGATGATCTTCCCGGCGCGCGAGCTGGTCGCCCACGGCTTCGAGCTGCTGGCCACCTCCGGCACGGCCGAGGTGCTCAAGCGCAACGGCATCAACGCCACCGTGGTGCGCAAGCAGAGCGAGGGCGAGGGCCCCAACGGCGAGAAGACGATCGTCCAGCTGATCCACGACGGCCAGGTCGACCTGATCGTCAACACCCCCTACGGGACCGGCGGCCGGCTCGACGGCTACGAGATCCGCACCGCCGCGGTCGCCCGCGCGGTGCCGTGCCTGACCACGGTCCAGGCCCTCGCGGCCGCCGTCCAGGGCATCGAGGCGCTCACCCGCGGCGACGTGGGCGTGCGCTCCCTGCAGGAGCACGCGGAACATCTGACCGCCGCCCGCGAGGCGTAAAGGCGACGGAGGGGGACACCGGGAGGTGTCCCCCTCTCCATGATCCGAAGGCTGGAAATGTACCGTCTCTTCTTCGACCTGATCTTCAAGCGCATGGACCCCGAGAAGGCCCACCACCTGGCCTTCGGCTGGATCCGGCTCCTCGCCCGCATCCCCGTCCTGCGCACCTTCGCCGCGGCCGTCCTCGCGCCCCGCCACCAGGCGCTGCGCACCGAGGCGTTCGGCCTGCGGATGCACGGCCCCTTCGGCCTGGCCGCCGGCTTCGACAAGAACGCCGCCGCCATCGACGGCATGAGCATGCTCGGCTTCGACCACGTCGAGATCGGCACCGTCACCGCTCAGCCGCAGCCGGGCAACCCCAAGAAGCGGCTGTTCCGCCTCGTCGCGGACCGCGCGCTGATCAACCGCATGGGCTTCAACAACGACGGCTCGGCGGCCGTCGCGGAGCGCCTCGCCACACGGAATCCGGTCTTCCGGACCACCGTCGGCGTCAACATCGGCAAGACCAAGGTGGTGCCGGAGGCGGAGGCCGTCGCCGACTACGTCACCTCCACCGAGCGCCTCGCCGCGCACGCCGACTACCTCGTCGTCAACGTCTCCTCCCCGAACACGCCCGGCCTGCGCAACCTCCAGGCGGTCGACCACCTGCGCCCGCTGCTCGCCGCGGTGCGCGAGGCCGCCGACCGCACGGTGACCGGGCGCCGGGTCCCGCTGCTGGTGAAGATCGCCCCCGACCTCGCCGACGAGGACGTCGACGCCGTCGCCGACCTGGCCGTCGAGCTCGGTCTGGACGGCATCATCGCCACCAACACCACCGTCGCCCGCGACGGCCTCGGGCTGCGCACCCCCCAGCGCACCGTCGAGGCCATCGGCGCGGGCGGCCTGTCGGGCGCCCCCCTGAAGGAGCGCTCGCTGGAGGTCCTGCGCCGTCTGTACGCCCGTGTGGGCGACCGGATCACCCTGGTCGGTGTCGGGGGCATCGAGACCGCCGACGACGCCTGGGAGCGCATCCTGGCGGGCGCCACGCTGGTCCAGGGCTACAGCGCCTTCATCTACGAGGGCCCGTTCTGGTGCCGCCGCATCCACCGCGGCCTGGCCGAGCGCCTCGCCGCCAGCCCGTACGCCACCCTCGCCGACGCCGTCGGCGCCGACCACCGGAAGGTGACCGCATGACCTCGCTCACCCCCTTCGGCGCGCGGCTGCGCCGTGCCATGGACGAGCGCGGCCCGCTCTGCGTCGGCATCGACCCGCACGCCTCGCTGCTCGCCGACTGGGGGCTGTCCGACGACATCGCCGGCCTGGAGCGCTTCACGCACACCGTCGTCGAGGCGCTGGCCGACCGGGTCGCGGTGCTCAAGCCGCAGTCCGCGTTCTTCGAGCGGTTCGGCTCGCGCGGCATCGCCGTCCTCGAACGGGCCGTCGCCGACGCCCGGGCCGCCGGCACCCTGGTGCTGATGGACGCCAAGCGCGGCGACATCGGCTCCACCATGGCCGCGTACGCCGCGACCTATCTCGACCCCTCCTCGCCGCTGTTCTCGGACGCCGTGACCGTCAGCCCGTACCTCGGCTACGGCTCGCTGCGCCCGGCGCTGGACCTGGCGCGCGAGAGCGGCACCGGCGTCTTCGTGCTCGCCCTGACCTCCAACCCGGAGGGCGCCGAGGTGCAGCACGCCGTGCGTGCCGACGGCGCGACGGTCGCGGCCACCATGCTGGGCCACCTGCGCGCCGAGAACGCCGCCGAGGCCGCCGCCGGGGCCATGGGCTCCTACGGCGCGGTCGTCGGCGCCACGCTGAGCGGCTCGCTCGGTGCGGCCGTCGATCTGGCCATCGACGGGCCGCTGCTGGCCCCGGGAATCGGTGCCCAGGGCGCGACCGCCGCCGATCTGCCGAAGGTCTTCGGCTCGGCCGTGCGCGACGTCGTCCCGAACGTCAGCCGGGGTGTCCTGCGTCACGGTCCGGACGTCGCCGCGCTGCGCGAGAGCGCCGCGCGGTTCGCCGGCGAAGTGCAGGAAGCGGTCGCGGCGAGCGGTCCGGCGGCGCATTAACGCCGAAATTGTTGGTTGTTATGTCCGGAAAAGTCCTGGTCGACGGAGTCTGACCAGGACTTTTCGCTTGTTCTCGCTGACTGGAGCGGGATCGGCCGCTAGTCTCCGACGAGAGCGAACGTGCAAGCGCGTTGCTCGTTGCTCCCCAGGTGTGGGCCGACTAGGTTCCTCACCGGTCCGTATCCGACAGTTCGACATCCGAGGTGACGTAGGCGTGGCTCTTCCGCCCCTTACCCCTGAACAGCGCGCAGCCGCGCTCGAAAAGGCCGCCGCGGCTCGCCGGGAGCGGGCCGAGGTCAAGAATCGACTCAAGCACTCCGGCGCCTCGCTGCACGAGGTCATCGAGCAGGGCCAGAAGAACGATGTCATCGGCAAGATGAAGGTCAGTGCCCTCCTGGAGAGCCTTCCCGGCGTGGGCAAGGTCCGTGCCAAGCAGATCATGGAGCGGCTGGGGATCTCCGAGAGCCGCCGGGTGCGCGGTCTCGGCTCCAACCAGATCGCGTCCCTGGAGCGTGAGTTCGGGGGCACGGCCGCCTGACGTTCCCAGGCACTCCCGGGAACCGGGATAATCGCTGCATGAGTACTGCAGTCTCCCGGGGGACGTCCCCCGTTCCCCCGGCCAGACAACCGCGGCTGACCGTGCTCTCCGGCCCCTCCGGGGTCGGCAAGAGCACGGTTGTCGCCCATATGCGCAAGGCCCACCCCGAGGTGTGGCTCTCGGTGTCCTGCACCACCCGCAAGCCGCGTCCCGGCGAGCAGGAGGGGGTCCAGTACTTCTTCGTGGACGACGAGCAGTTCGACAAGCTCATCGCCAACGGCGAGCTGCTGGAGTGGGCCGAGTTCGCGGGCAACCGCTACGGCACCCCGCGCCAGGCGGTCCTGGACCACCTGGAGGCGGGCGTGCCGGTGCTGCTGGAGATCGACCTCCAGGGCGCCCGGCAGGTCCGGGAGACCATGCCGGAGGCCCGGCTGGTCTTCCTGGCGCCGCCGAGCTGGGAGGAGCTGGTCCGCCGGCTCACCGGCCGGGGCACCGAGTCGCCCGAGGTGATCGAGCGCCGCCTGCAGGCCGCCCGCGTCGAGCTGGCGGCGGAGTCGGAGTTCGACACCACGCTGGTCAACACCTCCGTGGAGGACGTTGCGCGCGAACTGCTAGCCTTGCTGCGCTGAACATCTTTCTTCACCCCCCTTCGGAAGGCAGAGAGTGTCCTCTTCCATCACCGCGCCCGAGGGCATCATCAACCCGCCGATTGATGAGCTGCTCGAAGCGACCGACTCGAAGTACAGCCTCGTGATCTACGCCGCCAAGCGCGCTCGCCAGATCAACGCGTACTACTCGCAGCTCGGCGAGGGCCTGCTGGAGTACGTCGGCCCGCTGGTGGACACCCACGTCCATGAGAAGCCGCTCTCCATCGCGCTCCGCGAGATCAACGCGGGTCTGCTGACCTCCGAGGCCATCGAGGCCCCGGCGGCCTAAGCGGCGACGTTCTTACCCGAGGGCCCGGCAGCACGGCTGCCGGGCCCTTGGTGTGTCATAGAGCTTGTAGGAAACGCGAGCGCGGGGAGCAGCCGGCAATGGACAAGCCGAAGGTCGTTCTGGGGGTCAGCGGCGGGATCGCCGCCTACAAGGCGTGTGAGCTGCTGCGGCGGCTGACGGAGTCCGGGCACGACGTGCGGGTGGTTCCGACGGCGTCCGCGCTGCACTTCGTGGGCGAGGCGACCTGGTCCGCGCTGTCCGGCCACCCGGCCGGCACCCAGGTCTGGGAGAACGTCCACGAGGTGCCGCACGTGCGCATCGGGCAGGAGGCGCAGCTCGTCGTCGTGGCTCCGGCCACGGCGGACATGCTGGCCAGGGCGGCGCACGGGCTCGCCGACGACCTGCTGACGAACACCCTGCTCACCGCCCGCTGCCCGGTCGTCTTCGCGCCCGCGATGCACACCGAGATGTGGGAGAACCCGGCCACCCAGGAGAACGTGGCGACCCTGCGCCGCCGCGGCGCGGTCGTCATCGAGCCCGCCGTCGGCCGGCTGACCGGCGTCGACACAGGCAAGGGCCGGCTGCCCGACCCCGAGGAGATCTTCGAGGTCTGCCGCCGGGTGCTGGCCCGCGGCCCGCAGCCCGCGGACCTCGCGGGCCGCCATGTGGTGATCAGCGCGGGCGGCACCCGCGAGCCGCTCGACCCCGTGCGCTTCCTCGGCAACCGCTCCTCGGGCCGCCAGGGCTATGCACTGGCCCGGACCGCGGTGGCCCGTGGTGCCCGTGTGACGCTCGTCGCGGCGAACAGCGAGCTGCCGGACCCGGCCGGGGCCGACGTGGTCCACGTCGGCACGGCTGTTCAACTGCGTGAAGCGGTGATCAAGGCCGCGGCCGACGCCGACGCCGTGGTGATGGCGGCCGCCGTCGCCGACTTCCGGCCGGCGCAGTACGCCGCGGGCAAGATCAAGAAGCGGGACGGGCAGGACCCCGAGCCCGTCGCCCTCGTCCGCAACCCCGACGTCCTCGCCGAGCTCTCCGCCGACCGTGCCCGCCCCGGCCAGGTCGTTGTCGGCTTCGCCGCGGAGACGGACGACGTGCTGGCCAACGGCCGCGCCAAGCTGGCGCGCAAGGGCTGTGACCTGCTGGTTGTCAACGAGGTGGGGGAGCGCAAGACCTTCGGCTCGGCGGAGAACGAGGCCGTCGTGCTGGCCTCCGACGGCTCCGAGACCCCCGTCCCGCACGGCCCGAAGGAAGCCCTCGCGGACGTCGTCTGGGACCTCGTCGCCCGCCGTCTCGGCTGACGCTCCGGCGGACTCCTGCCCTCCGGTTTCCCTTGCGCCGCTTGGGACTCCGGAGGTGAGTGTCGCAGGTCACGCCGGTGGCGATCCGAGACGGGATGCCCGAAGCACGAGAACGCCGGATAAACTGGCACCGGTTCCAGGTCGAGCGCAGCTCTCGGCCGGGTCCGTCAATGATCAGCCAGCAGCCGCTGCAACCCCAGGGAGCGATGTGTCCCGCCGCCTGTTCACCTCGGAGTCTGTGACCGAGGGTCACCCCGACAAGATCGCTGACCAGATCAGCGACACCATTCTCGACGCTCTCCTCCGCGAGGACCCGACGTCCCGGGTCGCCGTCGAGACGTTGATCACCACTGGCCTGGTGCACGTCGCCGGTGAGGTCACGACCAAGGCGTACGCGCCGATCGCGCAGCTGGTGCGCGGCAAGATTCTTGAGATCGGTTACGACTCGTCCAAGAAGGGCTTCGACGGCGCTTCGTGTGGCGTGTCGGTGTCCATCGGCTCGCAGTCCCCGGACATTGCTCAGGGTGTCGACACGGCGTATGAGTCGCGTGTCGAGGGTGATGAGGATGAGCTGGACAAGCAGGGTGCGGGCGATCAGGGCCTGATGTTCGGCTATGCCTGTGACGAGACCCCCGAGCTGATGCCGCTGCCGATCAGCCTGGCGCACCGCCTCTCGCGCCGCCTGACCGAGGTCCGCAAGAACGGGACGATCCCCTACCTGCGTCCGGATGGCAAGACGCAGGTGACGATCGAGTACGACGGTGCGAAGGCCGTCCGTCTCGACACGGTGGTCGTGTCCTCGCAGCACGCGTCGGACATCGACCTGGATTCGCTTCTGGCGCCGGATGTCCGTGAGTTCGTGGTGGAGCACGTTCTCAAGGAGCTGGT
>NZ_JBSFWU010000015.1:0-89227 GCF_053594995.1 Streptomyces sp. NPDC002536 | reverse complement strand
AGGTCGACCGAGTTCAGCCGGTCGAGGCGCAGTTCCCCGCGCCCCTGACGGGGCGCCTGGTCGCGCCCACGCGGCGGAGCCGCACAATGTCACAGCCCCGCGCCCCTTACGGGGCGCCACTCACGCCGCCGTCCCCAGCCCGGACCGCACCGCCTCCACCCAACGTGCCCGCAGCGCCTCGTACTCGGCGCGCTCCTCGCGCGTCAGCGTACGGTCGCGGCGCGCCGAGAGGAACGCGCGGATCTCGGCGTTGAGCGCGGCCGCATCACGCCGCGCGGGGGAGGCGGGGGAGTCGGAGGAAGAGGACGGCATGCTCACGAGCGTAGGACGAGGCACTGACAACGGCCCCGGAACGGGGCCGTTGCCGGTCGTCAGCCCACCAGGTCCAGGACCGGCCGCAGTGCGTCGGGCCGCTCCGTGACCGGAAGGTGCTCCACCAGGTGCACCGCGCACCCCACGTCCGCCGCCCCCGCATCCGCGCGCGGGTCGTCCCCGACCATCAGCGCCTCGGCGGGCGGGAGGTGCAGGGCGGCGCACGCCGCCTCGAACAGCCGCGGGTCGGGCTTCTGCACGCCGTGCTCGTAGGACAGGACGTATGCGTCCACCAGTTCGTCGAGACCGTGCGCCCGGAAGACCGGCCGCAGGTCCCAGCCGATGTTGCTCACGACGGCCGTCCGCACGCCCCGCCGGCGCAGCGCGGCCAGCACCTCGGCCGCGTCGGGGTACGGGACCCACGCGGCGGGCTCCATGTGGCGTGCGTAGAGCGCGTCGTAGAGCCGGTCGTCCGGCACCGGCACCCCGCGGGCCGTTCCCGTGTACGCGGCGCGGTGCTGCTCCGCGCTCGTGTCCCGCTGCGCCCACGCCGCGGCGAGATGCGCCGGCACGGGCCGCGGGAGCCGGCCGCCGGGCTGTGCCCCGGCCTCCTCCAGCCGCCGGGCCAGAACCTGCAACTCGCCCTCGTCCAGCCGGATTCCGGTCCGGTCGAGGGCCGCCCGCAGCCACGACTCGGGGGACTCGATGCGGAACAGGGTTCCTGAGAAGTCGAAGAGCACACCTTTGACGGTCATGGCACCAGTGTCCCCGGTCGGTCGCGCGGGACCGGACGCCGGGTAACCGCACCGGATCGCCCCTGATCGTTTTCGGACAATCGGATTCCGGGGTGATTGAGAAAAGGAGGGGCAGGGCAGTGCTTCGGGGCTGCCGATGCGCCGTTGACGGCTGAGTTCCCCGTAAGGGTTCCCGAAAGGCATCGGCATAACGTTCCGAAGTGAGGTAACTGGCAATGGACATTGGGATGTCCGTCGAGGACCGGGAGAATTTTCTCGCCGGTCTGCACGTCGGAGTTCTGGGAGTGGACGACCCGCGGGGCGGGAGTGCCCCGTTGCTCGTCCCGGTCTGGTACGACTACCGCCCCGGCGGCGAGGTGATCGTCCAGACCGGGCGGGACTCCGTGAAGGGCCGGCTCGTCCGCGACGCGGGGCGGTTCAGCCTGTGCGTGCAGGACGAGACGGCGCCGTACCGGTACGTGAGCGTGGAAGGGCCGGTCGTGGCCGTCGAGGACCCGGTGCCGCCGGCCGACCGGGAGGCCCTGGCGCAGCGGTACCTGGACGCGGAGACGGCGCCCGCGTATCTGGAGGCCAACCGGCACCAGCTGGCCGAGGACATTCTCCTGCGCATGCGGCCGCAGCGGTGGCGCACTGCCGATTTCTCGGCGTTCGCGGCGGAGTTCAGCTGAGCCGCGGGCGTAAAGCCGCGGAACGCACCACAGTCCATCACCGGAAACAGGCAGTACGGGAGAGTACCCACCTTGGTGTCGCTCGACACGATCGCCTGCCCCGAGCCGGCTCTGCACGCCGGACGGGGTATGCGCGCACAAGAAACCGCACAAGAAACACGGAATCCGCAGGACTTATGGGATCCGGAGCATTCCGCTGCACCGGATCGCCGCCTTCATGAGGTCTTCGACGCCCGCGCGGAACGTCGCCCGCGCGCGACGGCCGCAGTGCACCACGACCGGACCCTGACCTACGGCGAGCTCAAGGAGCGGTCCGACGCACTGGCAGGCCGGCTGCGCGACGCCGGAGTCCGGCCCGGCGACAACGTCGGCGTGTACGGCGGCCGTTCCCCGGACGCGCTGGTCGCCTTCCTCGGCGTGCTCAAGGCCGACGCCGCCTACGTCCCCCTCGACGACACGTCCCCGCCCCAGAGGCTGCAGGCCATGGCCGAGGACGCCGCAGTGCACACGGTCGTGACGCTCCCGGGCAGCGTCTGCCGCCTCCGGCGGGTGCGCACCCGCGTCGAACTCGACGGCCCGGCGCCCGCCCGGACGGCACCCGCCCCGGACGCCGCGCACCGGCCCGGCCCGGACGACCGCGCCTACGTGATGTTCACCTCCGGCTCGACCGGCCGCCCCAAGCCGGTGGCGATCCCGCACCGCGGCGTGCTCCGGCTGGCCGCGTCCGACCTGGTCACCCAGCGGCCCCGCCCCGGGGACCGGGTGCTCCACGCCTACGGTCTGTCCTCGGACGCCTCCACCATCGAGATATGGGCCGCCCTGCTCGGCGGTGCCTGCCTGGTCCTGGTGGACCGCGAGGAACTGCTGTCCCCCGCCGCACTGGAGGCCCGGCTCCTGGAGGACCGGGTCACCATCGCCTACCTGACCACCGGGGTGTTCCACCACGTCGCGCGCACCAGGCCGCACGCCCTGCGGACGCTGCGGTTCGTCTCGGCGGGCGGCGAGGCCATGGCCCCGGACCTGGCCCGCGCCGTGCTGGACGCCTGCCCGGACACCACGCTGGTCAACTTCTACGGCCCGACCGAGAACAGCGTCGTGTCCACCGCCCACCTGGTGCACGACGTGCCGGCCGGCGCGACCACCGTGCCCATAGGCCGCCCGCTGGAGAACTCCTCGTGCCACGTGCTGCGCGAGGACGGCACCGCAGCGGACCCGGGCGAAGAGGGCGAACTGTTCGTCGGCGGGGACGGGTTGGCCCTGGGATACTTCGGCGACCCGGAACTGACCGCCGAACGCTTCGTCGCCGACCCCGCCGAGCCCGGCACACGGCTGTACCGCACCGGTGACCGCGCCGTCCGGCGCGAGGACGGCGCGCTGGAGTACCGCGCCCGCGCCGACCGCCAGGTCAAACTCCGCGGACACCGCATCGAACTGGACGAGGTCGAGGCCCGGATCCGCGCGGACGAAGCGGTCGGCGAGGCCGTCGTCGAACTGGACGGGGACCTGCTGACCGCGTACGTCACCCCCGCCCGCCCGGACACCGCCGTGCCCGTCGACCGCGTCCGCAAGCACCTCGCCGCCTGGCTGCCCGCAGCCGCGGTGCCGTCCCGGCTGACGGAGATCGCCGAGTTCCCGGTGACGTCCGCGGGCAAGGTCGACCGCAAGCGGCTGCGCGCCCTGGCCGGTTCGGACGACGCCCGACGGCCCGCCCCCGTGCCGCTCTCCGGCCTGCACGCGACGCTGGCCGAGGTGTGGCAGACGGTCCTTGCCGTGCGCCCCGACCCCGGCGACGACTTCTTCGGCCTCGGCGGCGACTCGCTCCTGGCGGCGGAGGCCGTCACCCGCACCCTCACCGCGCTGGACCTCGACCCCCGGCACGGCACCACGCTGATCCACGGCCTGCTGCGCCGGCCCACGCTGGAGGGCTTCGCCTCCGCCGTCGCCGGCGTCCAGGGGCAGGACGACTCCGCCGAGGACCGGGCCGTGGACTTCCGCGCCGAAGGCCGCCTCGGCTTCGAACTGCCGCCGCGGCAGGGGCCCGAAGCGCAGTGGCAGCAGCCCCGGGACGTCCTGCTCACCGGCGCCTCCGGGTTCGTCGGCGCCTTCCTCCTCGACCGCTTCCTGCGCACCACCGGGGCCCGCGTCCACTGCCCCGTGCGCAGCCGCGACGAGGCGCACGCCCGGCACAAGGTGCTCCGGAACCTGGCCCGTTACGGCCTGGCCCGCCCCGAGGACGCCGACCGCATCGTGTGCTTCCCCGCCGACCTCGCCCGGCCCGCCCTGGGCCTGGACCCGGACCGCGCCGAGGAACTCGCCCGGTCCCTCGACCTCGTGGTCCACTCGGCGGCGCAGGTCAACTTCCTCTACCCGTACGAGGCGTTGCGCAGCGCCAACGTCGACGGCACGCGGGAGATCGTCCGGCTGGCGGCCCGCCGCGGGGTGCCGGTGCACTTCCTGTCGACCATCGCGGTGGTGTCCGGATTCGGCACCGCGGGCGTCCGGCACGTCGACGAGGACCTGCCGCTCGACCACGCCGACCGGCTCACCATGGGGTACGCCGAGAGCAAGTGGGTCGCCGAGCAGGTGCTGCAGGACGCCGCGCGCCAGGGCGTGCCGGTGGCGGTCTACCGCCCCTACGAGATCACCGGGGACCGGAGCACGGGCGCCTGCAACACCGAGACCGCGATCTGCTCGCTGTTCAAGACCGTCGCCGAGACCGGGCTCGCCCCCGACATCCGGCTGCCGATGGACTTCGTCCCGGTGGACTACCTGGCCGACGCGATCGTCCACATCGCCACGACACGCCCCGCGGACGGCAGCACCTATCACCTGACGAACCCGCGCCCGGCGGACTTCCACGACATGCTCGGCCGGATGCGCGCCGCCGGTCACGCCGTGCGTGAACTCCCGTACCCGGAATGGGTGGAGGAACTGGTCCGGCACGTGGCGGAGCACCCGACGAGCGCCACGGCGCCGTTCGTGTCGCTGTGCGTGGACCGCAGCAACAAGGCCGACATGTCGGTCAAGGAGATGTACTTCGAGGACACCTTCCCCGCCCTGGGGCGGACCAACGTCGAACGCGACCTCGCCGGAAGCGGTTTGGCGTGCCCGCCGGTGGATGCGGAGCTTCTGGACCGGTACCTGGAGTACTTCTACACGACCGGTTACCTGGAGCGGCCTGCGCCGTAACCGTCGCCACCGCGGCGGCGCTCCTCCCGGCGCCGCCGCGGTGCCGGTCGTCGATCTTCGGACACTTTCCGTGTCCCCGCCCTCGCGGAGCGGCACTACGGTGACGGTCGGTAACTTGCCTGCAGGGCAACGGCGGTGCTGCGTCGCTGGTCATGCGCAGGTGCGTCATCCGGCCTCAATGGCGCGATCACGCCGTGTGGCCGCATGGCCGGAATGATCTCTGCGCGTACGAACGCCCGGTCGGGGCGGTCCATGATTCTCCCTTGTCCCGGCGCGGGGGAGTGGTGAGGCGGCCGGGACGTCCCCTGGTTCCCGTGGCACGGAGAGGTTCATGCCGGTCGAGGTCGTCTTCTTCAACGTCGGTCAGGGCGATTGCACGTTCCTGTGGTTCTACGACAAGCCTGGCGACAAGGTCGGGACGCACGCGGTGCTGATCGACTGCGGTTCGAGCCAGAAGGTCGATCCGCTGAACTCTTTCCGCGGAAAGACCGGAATGGTCGACCGGCTGGACAGTAAAATCGCCGACTACATGGGGCGCTTGAAGAACCCGAATGTGCTGGACTGCCTGATCATCACTCACCCCGATGAGGACCACTTCAACCTCCTCCAGGACATCCTGGTGGAGAGCGGTGATCCGCCTCAGCTGAAGTACCGGATCGACCGGTTCATGTACGGGCTGACTCCCGAGGACTACAAGGAACGCGGCGACAACTTTGTGTGGACCCTGATCCGCCAGTGGCGGAACATTACCGGTCCGTCCGGGCGCCGGGGGATACCGAACAAGCCCGAGTTCGTGACCATGCCCGCAAATCCCATATCGCTGGTGAAGACAACCGGCGGGGCGGAGCTTCTCATGGTCGGGGCCGCGGTCGGTGAGGATCCGAGGAGCAAGAGAAAGAAGCCCCCGAAGAAGTCGGACGAGGACAAGCGCCGGTCCGGCGACAAGGAAGCCATCGCCAACGAGTCCAGTCTTGTGACGTTGCTCCAGGAACCCGACGGGAGCGGAAAACAGCAGCGAGTGCTCCTCATGGCCGACGCGGTGCAGCTCAACGAGGACTACCTCATGCTGGGCGTCGCGGGAGACCTGTTCAAGCGTGAGAGCAAACTGTGGCTCAAGTTGGGCCATCACGGGAGCAAGACATCCAACTCCAAGGAATGGCTGGAGTACACAACTCCCGACGGGCTTTTCGTCAGCACCGGAGTGAAAGTGTTCGCCGGAGGGTCCGGGACCTGCACGAAGAGCAGCATCGACGATCAGGTTCTCAAGACATGGAGCGATGTGCGGAAGAACAACCACATACCTTCCGTGCAGGTGAGTTCTGGGCAGTCGTGGGGTTACGTCGTTCATGACGACTCCAATAAGAACAAGGAATTCGTCTACACGCCGACCACCGAGGGGTTGTTCAGTTCCATGGCGCTCCCTCCGGTGACGGGCGGAGTGAAGGCCGATGGAGACGCGGCCAACTGGCGCGGCGTCGACTGGCATCTGAAGCTGAACGACCCGGCACCCGGCTCCTACGACATCCGGTACGAGTAAGAAGAGGCCCGGCCATGCCCTGGAACATTTCGGATCTGCGCGCCGCGCTGGAACAGGCCGGACGCGACACCCGCCTGCGCGTCGACGCGCAATTACTCGACCTCGCCCCGGCCGGCGACCTGTTCGCCCGGTTCCTTCCGGATTCCGTCCTCGACATCCATGACGTGACGACGGTCGACACGGACGGCCTCCGCATCAGCGGCAGCGTCACGCTCCTGCACCAGACGGCGTCCGCCGCGGACGTCGTGTTCCTCGCCGACGAGAACGACAAGACCGTGGCCGGTATCCGCGTCGACGTCGTCCTCACCCCGGACGGCCCCGGACTCCCCGCGGAACTGAAGGCGATCCCGTCCGCGCTGGAGCGCATCGGACTCGGCCCGCTGCACCTCGTCTTCGGCGTCGAACCCGGCATCGGCGACGACGCCCCGACCGCCGCAATCGGCTGCGGCGTCGAGCTGCTGTTCCCCGACGGGAAGGTGTCGCCCCGGCCGTACGTCTGGGGCTACCCGCCCCAGAACACGTACCAGAGCTGGCAGCTCGCAGGGGTGTTCCCCGGCATCCCGCTGGCCTCTCTGGATGCCCTGCTGCCCTGGGCCGGACTGCCCGGCGGCAGCTTCGACCTGCTGCCCGCCGAGGCGACCGGTGGCGCCTCCCTCCAACTGACGGACATTTCCGTCAACTTCGACCCCAAGGGCCCGCGATGGCTCGCCGCCGGCCTCGGGCTGGCACTGGACACGACCTGGGAACCGCTCCCCGGCGTGCTCAAGCTGGACAAGCTCACCGCCGACTTCTCCGTGGTGAACCCGCACGGCTCCCGTCCCGCCGTGGCGGCGGTGCTCGGTGGCAGCGTCACGCTCGCCGACAAGGTGACCGTGGACGTCGGACTGAGCCTCCCCGACCGCTCCCTGACCGGGACCCTGCGCACCCCGCTGCCGCTGGGCCACCTGCTCACCGACCGCTTCCCGGGCGTACCGGTGCCCGCCGAACTGACCGTCAGCCGCCTGGAGCTGGGCGCCGAACTCGGACGGGACACCTCCTGGGGCTACGGCGTCGAGCTGGAGATCCAGGACGTCTGGAAAGCCGGCGACGACTTCGCCCTCTCCGACGTCACACTGGTCCTCAGGCACCAGAACGACACGACGTCCGCCGAGGCGACGGCCGCCTGGAAGCTGGGCGACGCGACCGTGGACGTGTATGGGTCGTGGGCAACCGGCGCGGGGTGGAAGTTCTCCGCCGAGGTCACCCACCTCGGACTGGGCGACGCCTTCGCCGCGTTCGGGATCCAGGCACCGCCGGTCCTCCAGGGCGTGACCATCGAGCAGTTGACGGTCACGTACGACAGCGCGGCGAAGAAGTTCGGGCTGCACGCGAAGGCCGAGTTCCCGCTCGGTACGGCAGCAGCGGACCTCGACGTCACCGTGGAGCTCACCAAGCGCACCGACGGCCAGCCCGGTTACGACCAGGAGTACGCAGGCACCCTCACCCTGCAGATCGCCGAAGGCCACACGCTGACGTTCACCGTCAAGGACGTGCAGCAGGCCGAGTTCACCGCCACCTGCACCGACTCCAAGGGCGTCTCCTTCGCCGACCTCGCCCGCATCCTCGGCGTCACCGACCCGTCCGCCGGCCAGGTGCTGGCCGCGCTCGGCACCCTGAACGAGATCACGGTCGCGTACGCCTCCGCCCGCAAGGCCATCGTGCTCGCGGCCGAGGAGACGAACGGCAGCTCGCTGGTCGTCGTCTCGGACAAGCCTTCCGAGGGCAGCCGCGCATGGGCCGTCCGGGCCGGGCTGGGCCTGGACGTCCGGCTCTCCCAAATCCCCCTTCTCCAGGGGCAGATACCCGACGCCGAGGACGTCGGCCTCTGCGGGCTCGGCGCCCTGGTCGCCTCCGAGAAGCTGGACGCCGCCCGTGTCACCGAGCTCAACAAGGCCCTGACCGCCGCCGGCGCGAAGCTTCCCCAGCTGCCCGCCGACGGGCTGGCCAAGGGCATGGCGTTCACGGTCGACCTCAAGCTGCCGGGCCGCACCGGGACGACGTCCCTCGCCGTCCGGGGCGGCGGCGGGCAGAGCGGTGACACCGGCGACAAGACCAAGGCCGTGGCAACAACGGCCGTGCAGGCGACTGGCACCGGCCTCCCCCTGGTCGCCTGGATCGGCGTCCAGCGTTCCGCCGGCCCCCTCACCCTGCGCCGCGTCGGCGCCGGTTTCGCCGACGGCACCGTGTGGGTGCTCTTCGACGCCTCCCTCGGCATGGCCGGCCTCACCATCGGCGTGGACGGGCTCGGCCTGGGCGTCGAGCTGGCCCACCCCACGGTCCCGCACTTCCGGCTCGACGGACTCAGCGTCGGCTACTCCCGCCCGCCGCTGGCGATCGAGGGCGCGCTGGTCGTCAAGGAGGACAAGGACTACGACCCGCTGGTCGAGGGCATACTCGCCGTCCACGCCGAGGAGTTCGGCCTCACCGCCATGGGGGCGTACGCACGCCCCACCGCGCACCCCGGCCAGTCGTCGTTCTTCGTCTTCGGCAAGGCGAACGGCGAGTTCGGCGGGCCGCCGCCCGTCCAGATCACCGGCTTCTCCGCGGGCTTCGGCTTCAACACCGACCTGCGGCTGCCCGACGGCGACAAGGTGCTGGAGTTCCCGTTCCTCCAGGACCTGACGACCGCCGACCCGCTCCAGGTCCTGGAGAAGCTGATGGGCGGGGACGACCCCTGGGTCCGCCCGGCGAGTGGCGAGGTGTGGTTCGCGGCCGGACTGGACTTCCGGATCTTCGAGTTCCTCGACGGGCAGGCGCTGCTGGTCCTGGAGGTCGGCAACGACTTCGCGGTGGCGGTGCTCGGCACGGCCGCGGCGCAGTTCCCCAAGGAAGGGACCCCGTACGCGCGCGTGCAGCTGGGGCTCTCGGCCAAGTACCGGGCCAGCGAGGGCATCCTGAAGGTGACCGCGCAGCTCGCCCCCGGCTCGTTCCTCCTGGACGAGAACTGCGTGCTCACCGGCGGATTCGCGCTCTACACCTGGTTCGAGGGCGCGCACGCCGGGGACTTCGCCTTCACCCTGGGCGGGTACCACCCCAAGTACCAGGTGCCCGCGCACTATCCGCAGGTGCCCCGCCTCGGCTTCAACTGGCCCGTCACCTCCGAACTCACCATCAGCGGCGGCTCGTACTTCGCCCTCACCCCGGGCGCGATCATGGCCGGCGGCGCGCTGGACGTGAACTACCGTGCCGGCGACCTGCACGCCTGGCTGACCGCGTACGCCGACTTCCTCATCGAATGGGCGCCGCTCCACTTCGACGCGGACATCGGCATCAGCATCGGCGTCAGCTACGTCCTCGACCTGGGACTGTTCCGCGAGACGATCAGCGTCGAGGTCGGCGCCTCCCTGAAGCTGTGGGGACCGCCGACGGCCGGTGAGATCACCGTCCACCTCTGGTTCATCTCCTTCACCATCGGCTTCGGCGACAGCAGCGCCCGCGACGACAAGGCCGCCCCCTGGACGGACGTGGTCCAGCAACTGCCCCCTGCGAAGGACGCCGTCCGGCTGGTGCCCCGGGAGGGGCTGATGCCCGCCAAGGACGAGAACGGGATGTGGGTGGTCACCCCCGGCGCCTTCTCGTTCGCCGTCCGCACGGCCGTCCCGCTCTCGAAGCTGAGCCTGGCGAAGGACTCCGGCTCCTCCCAGGACGTCACCGGCGCGACGGTCGACATCCGCCCCCGCCGCGACGACGGCAAGAACCTGGACTCGGTCCTCACGGTCAAGCTCACCAAGGGCGACGTCGTTCACGACCTCAGTGCGTGGTACGCCGGTGACGCGGCACGGAACCGGGCGAGCCTGCCCGCCGCCCTGTGGGGTGAGTACGACGGCAAGTTGACGGTCAACAGCACCCAACAGGTGGAAGACCAGCTGACGGGCGTCGACCTGCGGCTGCCGCTGCCCGAACAGCACGTCACGGCCGGGCACATCAAGGCCGGCACGATCGCGTTCGACGAGCGGAAACCGGACGGGATCCTGCCGCTGCACAAGCCCGCCCCTGCTGCGCAGCCGGCGGCGGTGGTCCTCGTCGCCCGTTCCGCACCGATGCCGCGGAACGTGGGCGCGATCACCGGCGACATGACCGGCACCCTCGTCGACCAGTCCCGCGACCGGCTCTTCGCCGCAATGGACTACCTGGCGGTGAGCCCCGGCACCAACGAGCGGCTGACCGCCACCGACGGGCTGGTGGCCGGTGACATCGACGCGAAGCCGGACCACTCCGTTCCCGGTACGCCGACCGCGAGCGAACGCCTCTACGTGCTGGGCGAGTCGAGGACCGTGACGCCCGTCGACGCGGAGAGTCTGACGGCGTACGAGCCCTTCACGACGGCGTACCCGAACCCGACGTACCTCGCCGTCGCCCCCGACGGCACCCGGCTGTTCGTCGCCGACTCCGCCTCACAGCACGTCGACGCCTTCGACATCTCCGCCAACCCGCCGGGGAAGGCGGTCGACACGACCACCGGATCCCCGGTGTGGCTGGCGCAGAACGTGCGCGGCGCGTCCTTCTCGCCCGACAGCAAGTGGGCGTACGCGACGTACGCGCAGCCCAACCAGCTGGAGATCCTCGACCTCCGTGACGGGGCACCGTCGGTCAAGCACACCTACGGCACGGACAACAAGGCGCCCGCCGACGTCGCGCCCGCCCTGCCGTGGGACGACGGGCACCAGGCGGTGTACATCGCCCAGCCCGACGACGGCACCGTCCTCGTGCTGAACGTCGCCAACCTGCAGAACCCCATGCCCATCGGCGATCCGCTGCCCGCCGGGCCCGCCCCCACCCGCCTCGCCGTGGCCCCCAACGGCCGCTGGCTGTACGCCCTCAACGCAAGCCGGTCCACGGTGACCGTCGTCGACGTCGCGACCCGGAAGATCGTCACCACGCTGCGGACCGGCACGCGTCCGAGTGCCCTCGCCGCCTCTCCGGACGGCAAGCGCCTCTACGTGGCCAACGCCACCACCGGCACGGTGTCCGTGTTCGACACGACGGGCAACCTGCCGCAGGAGGCGGGCGATCCGGTGTGGGTCGGCCCGCAGCCCATCGCGCTCGCGGTCTCCACCGCGAGCGACCGGCTGTACGTCGTCCGCGCGAAGAACAAGGCCCTCCAGGTCGTGGACGTCGCCGGCCCCGAGCCGGTCCTGCTCGACGCCATCGTTCACCTCACCGACGACCCGGTGGCGATCGCCGTCACTGTGCCGCCGCCGGCCGAGAAGAACACCCGAACCACCGAAGGCGGTACGGCATGAGCCACCCCGAGTACGCCCCGGATCCCGACCCGTCCCTGGACGTGCAGTTCATCGACTCGCTCGTGCCCCAGGTCACCGCCGGGCGCTACACCCTCACCGCGCACCAGACCCTGACCCGCAACGGGACCCGGGTCGACGACGACGGCTATCTGGATCACGGGGCGGAGCAGGACATAGAGGTCCGTGCCCCGCGCTTCACCGTGCAGCCGGACTGGATCCACGGCGCCTACCCGACGCCGGGCGCCACCGGCCTCTACGACGACGTCCTGCCGCACGTCACCCTCGACCGGGCGACCCTGCCGTGGGAGCGGGACGAGAGGGCGAACGGCGCGCCCTTGCCCTGGGTGGCCCTCCTCGTCCTCGGCGAGGGCGAGTTGCCCGGCGACCCGCACTGTCTGGGGCAGACCGAGACGAAGACGGTGGACCAGCTGACCGGCACCGAGGCCGGGGTCGTCCTGCCCGCCTTCGACACGCAGACGGACCCCATCGCGCCCGACGACGGGCCGAAGACCTGCCGCACCATCCGGGTGCCCGGGTCCGTCTTCCACGCCGTTGCGCCCACCGCGGCCGAACTGCCGCTGCTGACCCACGTCCGCCGGGTCAACGAGCAGCATCAGGGAGTGGCCCTCGGCGACGACCTGATCCAGGTCGGCGACTACGCCGTCGTCGTCGGCAACCGGCTGCCCCGCGCGGCCGGCGGCCGGTACGTCGCGCACCTGGTGTCCCTGGAGGGCTGGCAGTCCCGCCTGCCCGACGGCACCAAGGAGACCTACGACGGCCCCGACGAAACGCTGCGGCTGATCTCGCTCTGGTCCTGGTCGTTCGAGACGATCCCGGACCACGCGCCCGGATTCGCCGCGCTCACCGAGCACTTCGTCGATACGGAGGGCGCCGACGGCTCCGCGTTGCTGCTGCGCGTGCCGCCCGGCGACCGGCCGCTGTCCGGTGACGACCAGACGGAGGTGGCCGACCGGCTCCGGGACGGCTACCTGCCCGTCTCCTGCCACACCGAGTCCGGGCACGCCACCTTCGCCTGGTACCGGGGCCCGCTCGTCCCGCAGTCCGTCAAGCCGCAGGCCGACCGTGACCGGCGGCGCTGCGCGGCCGAGGCACTGATCCACCTGGAGCAGTACGGCATCTACGACGTCAGCCTCGCGACCGCGTTCACCGCGGGCCGCGGAGTCGCCCTGTCCGACCACCAGTTCGGCGCGGCGCTGCTCCGGCTGCGCGGCAAGGTGCAGCGGGCGAAGGACCGGAACACGGGGGCGCGGGCGCGGATCGAGCACCTGGTGACCAACGGCCTGGCCGGCCACCTGCACCAGGTGATGACCGCTCCCGCTCCCGCTGCCGCCCGGGACGCGTCACCCATGGCCGTCACACCCGTACCGCCGCGCGACGACGCCCCGCCCGTCGACCCCCACGACGAGGACCTCGTCCTCGTCCGCAACCGGCTGCTCGGCCTGCGGAACCTGGAGGGCGTCCCGTTCGCCCACCTCGTCCCCGACACCCGCATGCTGCCGGCCGAGAGCCTGCGCTTCTTCCACGTGGACCCGAACTGGACGGCCACCCTGCTCGACGGCGCGCTCAGCGTCGGACTCGCCCACTCCTTCGACATGAAGGCCGACGAGCTGGTCTTCGGCCCGGACGGCCAGGCCCCGCTGCCCGAGCCCGCCGGGCCGGTCACCGGCCTGCTGATCCGCTCCGAACTGGTCAGCGGCTGGCCCGCGTTGGAGATACGGCCCTACGACGGCGGGCAGAAGCTGACCGTCCTGCGCCGTGAGGCGCTCGCGGACGACGTCCTGCTCGTCCTCGTCGACGGCGTACCGACCCGAGTGGAGATCACCGAGCCGCAGCAGGGCGTCCACTTCGGCATCGACGAGCTGCAGCAGGGCGGCAACAGTGACGACCCCGTCGACGACGGGGTGATCAACCTGCGGTACCTCACGGGCGAGGACATCGGGAAGGAGATTCCCGGCAAGCACTTCCCGGAGACCCCCGGCCTCCGTTCCTTCCTGCGGGACACGGGAGCCGGCAGCCCCGACACCGTTCTCAGCGTCTCGCGCCTGGCAGCCGGGCTGAAGGGCGCACTGGCCCTCGACCACGACCTGACGTCCGGCGAGTTCGCCATCCAGATGATCAACGCCGCACAGCGCCGTACCTTCACCGCCGCATCCGTTATGACAGGAGACCACTGCAATGGCTGACCGAGACGACACCCTCATCGTCCCGGTGACCGTGGACGCCCTGGTGGTCAACAAGGACGTACGTGAGCAGGGCGGGCGGGGCTTCCGGCGCTGGCAGCCCAACTTCAACCTGCTGCGCCACAACCGCACCCCCGAGCCGGACCCCTTCACCAACGAGGAGTGGTGGAACGCCCACGAGGACGGGGAGTCCGACGACGCGTACAAGAAGCACGACGGCGTGTACGTGCGCTGGGAGCTTCCCGAGGCGCTGCGGCAGGGAGCCGCCGGTACGGCCGGCGGCGGCATGCAGTTCCCCCTCGTGCCCAACCGCTGGCTGGTCGTCCGGCAGGCGGACGGGCACCCGACGGCGGGCTGGGTGGTCGAGAGCGACTACCTGGACCCGGAGAAGGGCACGTCGCGCTTCCTGCACCCGCTGAAGTCCGGGATCACCGAGCCGGAGAGGACCCCGTACCGCTCGACCCTCGTGACGACCAAGATCGGCCGGGCGCAGGGGATCGGCGCCGACGGCACGGCGTGGGCCGAGCCCACGGACGAGTCCCGCAAGGAGCTGTTCCTCACCGCGGTCGGCCCGGGCGTCATGACCTTCCACGTCTACCAGCCGTACCACGAGAACGTCTTCTCTCTGCACGACCCGCTGGACGGCATCAAGGATGCCGACGCCACCCTCAACTACCAGGTCGTCGGCTGGTATTCGGACCTCGCCAAGGAGGAGCTGGTCTCCCGCCTGAACAAGGGCGGGACGGTGGAGTCCGTCCTGGCCTCCCTCGGCTGGACCGTCGCAGACCTGCCGAAGGGGTGGAAGCCGGACAGCACGACGTACTGCGGCCGGGCCGTCGGAGTGCAGTGGAAGCACGCCGAGGTCCCGGACTCCGACCGCCCGGAGAAGGAGGACGTCAAGAAGAAGATCGCGATCGGCAGCAGCGCGGACGAGGCGTACGCCGCACTGATCGCCGACCTCGGCCGGCACACCCACCTCGCTCCCGCCGACCACGAACTCCTGCACGCCCTCAGCCGTGACCTGCTGGACGTCCTCGACGGACTCGACGGCTCGTTCGAGGCGGCCGAGGCCCTGCACAAGGGCTGGTTCCAGCAACTGCCCGGCGGCTATGCGTGGCGGCTCGCCGACACCTCCGACAAGGGCAACACCTCCGGCGACCCGAAGTCGGTCACCTGGTCCGGTGCGGCGGCCGCAGGCGAGCAGTGGCTGGCGGAGCTCAACTCCGCCCAGTCCGACCACGACCGGGCCGTGCGCGAACTCGCCTCGCTCCAGCAGCGGTTGTACGCGCTGTGGTGGATGCACGGCCTGCCGCTGATCCCGCCGCAGTACACCCGCGAGGAGCTCCGCGCCGAGATCGACCTGTCCAACGAGCACGGCCTGGCCTTCGAGGTGGCCAGGCGGCTGGAGCAGGTCAAGGCGCTCCGGGCGGCGGTCCCGCACGGTGCGGACGGCCCGGAGCTGGAGCGGTCCCTCGCCGCGTACCGCGCGAAGCATCCTCTGGACGCCGTCTACGAGGTCCGCCGGGAGACGCTGCCGCCGTTCCACCAGGTGACCGACCCGACGGTGCTGCTGGCCGGGGCGAAGAACCACACGGCGCACCAGCCGCAGACGACCGGATCCTCGCTGCTCTGCCGCATGCCCTGCGAGATCGTCGACCGCGACAAGCCGAACCCGTACACCGACCTCAAGACGGGCGGCCTGCCGGCGGTCGCGGCGGAACTGCTCAGCGAGTTCGCCTTCCTCCTCGACCCGCACAACGCGGGCAGGATCCCGGCCGGCATCGCCCCGCAGCCCTGGCGGCAGCCGTGGAAGCCGTTGCTGTTCCAGTGGCGGGTCAAGCACTGGCCCGTCCCCTACGGCAGCGCGGCCTCTCCCAACTGGCAGTTCGACGGCACCACATACCGGTGGACGAGCGGCTCGCCGGCCGAACCGGTCGAGGTGACCGGCCGCCGCTTCCTCGTCCCCCTCGTCCAGCAGACCCTGAGCAGCAAGCTTGAGCAGTACGCCAAGGACCACCCGGACGCGGAGGTCACCAAGGCGTTCCAGGACGCCGCGGCGCAGATCAAGGATCTCGACCTGCTCTCGCAGCGGCTCGACGGGCTCACCGACGCGTTCGCCCTGCGGGACCCCGCGCCCAACCTCAGCCCGCCCGGCCGGATCGGCGAGCTCGTCGGGGACGCATACCGTCACCTGCCGGATGCCGGGGCGCTGCCCGAGCCGTTCAAGGGCTGGCTGCCGTCCGGGTTCACCCAGATCCGGTCCGGACAGCTCGCGCTCAGCGCGCTCAGCGTCGTGGACGAGTTCGGCCAGACCCTGGACGTCCTGCTGCCCGGCGACGCGGGCTTCCTGGAGCCGAAGGTGGGCGACAGCCTGCAGCCGGGCCCGAAATTCGCCGACGACCAGCTCACGGAGCGCTTCGCCCAGCTCCCGCCGCGGCTGCTCCAGCCGGCCCGGCTGCGGTTCGACTTCGTCGACGAGCACGACGACAGCCGGCTCGTCGACCTGAACGCGAAGACCACACCGGTGGGCGCCTGGATCGTCCCCAACTACGTCGACCGCTCGCTGCTCTGCTACGCGCCGAACGGCGAGCCGCTGGGCGAGCTGCGCCTCGAACTGACGGAGGACACGAGCGGCGTGTCCACGGTGGTGGGCTGGGGTCCGCTGCCCGACGCGCGGATCCGGGATATCGGGCAACTGCAGGCCGAGCGGCCCCAGTTGTACGCGTTCGCCCGCGAGCTGACGGCCAAGGGCCCGGGCGCCTTCGCCGACCTGATGGCGACGATCGACGGCGCGCTGGCCGGGATCGACCCCGGCAACCCGTACGGCGACGAGGTGCTCGGTGCACTCCTGGGCCGGCCCCTGGCCCTGGTCCGCGCCCGGCTCGGCTTCGAGCTGGACGGCCTGCCGGTCGGCGACCCGGGCTGGCAGTACGCGCGCGACTGGCGCACCGTCGCCGCGTGGGACCGGCGCCCGGACGGGCAGCCGGCACCGCCGCAGCTGGCCCACCTCGACTACCGGTGGCCCGTCCGCCTCGGCAACGCCGGGCAGAAGGGCGACGGTCTGATCGGCTACTTCTCCGAGTCGGACTACTCGACGTTCTATGCCGTGACGACGCCGGACGAGGACACGCACACGGCCGCGCAGACGGACTACGTGGCCGGGATCGGCGAGGCCAACTGGCCGCGCCTGCCCGCCGATTCCACGACTCAGACGCACATGACGCTGCTGCTGGACCCGCTGGCGACCGTCCACGCCACCACGGACGTGCTCCCGGTGACGGACCTCCAGCTGCCGACCCGCTTCACGCGCGCCGCGCTGGCGGCGATGCAGGTGGCGTTGCGGCTCAGCCCCGTACTGACCACGACGCGGAAGCGTCCGGCCGGCAGTGCCCTGGCCCTGCCGCATCCCACGTCGCCGCAGGGCACCTGGGACTGGGCCGAGCTGACCCCCGCCTCCGAGTGGGCGCACCAGCCGATCGTCCAGATCGACCAGAACGCCCGGCTGGACGAGGACGGCCCCGTCGTCCGCACCGGCTTCCTCCGCCTGACCGGCGGCTTCGACACCAAGTGAAAGGACCCGACTTCGTGAACGCGCCGGACATCGGCAAGCCCCTGCTCGACTACGCCCTCATCAGCGAGCCGTTCCCGCTCTACGCGGCGACGAAGGACGCCCCGACCACCACCCTGCACATCGTCGTCTCCAACGGCGGCGGCAGCACGGTGTACTGCAGGGAGATCGTCTTCTCCCTTCCGCACGGCGACCTGGCGCAGAGCCTGGTGACCGCCACGTCGGGCGACGGCGATGCGAGTGCCGCCGACTGGACGGTGTCACCGATCCAGAAGGGTGCGGACATCGTCGTCCCCGAAGGGGACTACGCCAACTTCGTCGCCAAGGCGCCGGAGGGCGGGGCGAAGGTCGACGCTTCCGGCATCACCATCACCCTGAAGAACCTCAGCATCAGCACGATGCCGGGCACGGCCCGGGTGGAGGTCCGCGAGACGGCCACGCTGGACGCGGGCAACTGGCCGGTCAGCCCGGGGTTCGTGACGCTTCCGATCACCAAGTTCCCGGCGCCGCTGATCCCGGTGCAGGCGGTGTGCGACTTCCGCGCGGACAACCTGGAGGTGGCGTCGGGCGGTTCGGTGCGGCTGACGTGGAACGGCCCGTCGACGCTGGAGTACACGGTCCTGCACGGCGGCGGTGCGGCACCGGTCGACGGTCAGAAGGACAAGACCACGGACCACGAGTGGAAGGGCACGGTCGTCCGGGACACGACGTTCCTGCTGTCGTACGTCACGGGTGACACGACGCACTACCTGACGACGGCGGTCACGGTGACCGATCCGAAGCTTGAGGGTCTCCACGTGAAGCAGGACGCTTCTGTCGAGGGCGACTTGAAGGTCGGTACCCTGGCGGCCACCGACGACATCACCACCAAGGCCCACTTCATCGACCCCGACGGCCGTCCGCTGCGGAGCAACTGACGTGGCCGGAAAAGTCACCGTCAGCGGAAACGTCACCCTGGGCAAGGGCGGCCACTACACGATCCTCAACCCCCAGGGCAGCAAGGACGAGTCCTTCGCGGTCCCGGCGGGTGTCACTCTGCTCCACCTCGACCTGCGGGGTGCTGCCGGACAGTCCACCGGAGGAGTCGACGGCGGCAGGGGCGCGAGCATCAAGGCCCTGCTGTACGTGAACCCCGGCGACCAGATCACCGTCAGCATCGCCCGCGACGGCGCCACGGGCGCTGCGGCCAGGGTCTCCCACAACGGCACGCTGATCGCGGGTGCGGGCAGTGGCGGGGAGGCGGGCGGGAAGGGCGGTGACGGGGCCGGCGGTGGCAGCGGTTGGAAGGGCGGCGACGGCTCCAAGACCGGTGGTGGTGGAGGAAGCGCCGGTGGCGGCGGTTCGGGAGGCAGCGGCGGCGGGGGAGGGGACGCGGGCGTGGTCTCGGCCACCGGTGATCCGGCTATCGGGGGCAGCCCGGGCGGCCAGGGGTCGGGCGGAAGCGACGGCAGCGGTGGTGGAGGGGGCCACGACGGCTCGTGGTGGGGTGCGTACCACCCCGGTTGGGGTGGTAGCGGCGGAGGCGCCGGAACGACATCCAACGCCGGCAGCGGTGGCAAAGCCAACGACTCCGACACCGGCAACGGAAGTGGCGGGAGCGGACAGCAGGGTGGCTCCGGGGGATCGGGGGCATCGGACGGAGACCACGGTGGCGGCGACGGTGGCTCCGGCGGCAACGGCGGTTCCGGCGGCCAGGGCGGCCGGGCCGGTGCCAACGGAAGCGCGAAGGCCCGGTCAGCCGACGGAAGCACAGGTCAGTCCGGCTTCGGCGGTGGCGGCGGCGGTGGCGGCGGCTGGGGTGCGGGCGCGATCTGGTTCTCCGGCGGTGGCGGCGGAGGCGGTGGCGGTGGTGGCGCCGGCGGGTCCGGCGGCCACGGCGGCCCCGGTGGCGACAGCTATTTCGACGCCACCCGGGCCACGCTGATCGCCGCCGCCGCGGACAACACCGGCAACGCGGCCGTCACCGTCTCCTGGGGGAACTACACGGTCCCGTCCTGACCGGCCCGGTCAGCCGGACGCCGGGGCCAGGCCGAGCGCGGCCTGCAGTCTGCCGAGCATGCCGGGCGGGCGGTCCGCCGCCCCCCGGGCGTGCTCGCAGGTGCGCATCAGGCTGGCCAGCATCTCCGCCACCTGCTCCTCGTGGGTGGAATAGTTCGTGCGGGCGAGCAGGCGGTGGATGAGCTGCGGGTCCAGGTCGCGCAGGAGCCGGTGGAGCTGGCCGTCGTGCTCGGTCACCGAGTGGTGGTCGAAGAGGATGTGGCTGATCTCGTGCAGCACGATGTGTTCCTGGTGCAGCCGGGTGGTGTGCTCCTCGTAGAAGATGTGGTCGTCGGTCGCAGTGGCGAGCCACAGTCCGTAGGCGCCCGCCCGGACGGCCTGCATCGGCATCGGGTGCAGGTGCAGCGGGCGTTCGCGCAGGGCGCGGACATGGCGGCAGAGGGCTTCGACGGAGAACGGGCGGGGCGGCCCGACCCGGTCCAGTACGTCCTGACAACATCGGCGCAGATCTGCGATCGGCTGAGGCATGGCTGCTTCCCGTCCCCCGAGTCCTGGGCAGCGGTGATAGAGGGCGTGCGCGCGCGGAGGCATCGGTTCTCCCGGCCTGTGGGAGCGAACGCGGCGCCGGGGACAGGGCCGGCTGTGCTCACCGACCGCCCGGCGGTGCCTTCGTCCCGGTGTCGTCGTCATCGATGGGCGAGAGGTTCTGGACCTTGCGCGCTTCGTTGACCATGGTGATGAGCGCGTCGAGGCTGGCCGGGGAGAGCCCCTCGGCGCGCAGTGCGAGGTTGCGCACCTTCGCGTCGCGCAGTGCGACGGCCAGGGCCAGCTGGGCGTCGATCCGCTCGGCCGCCTCGTCGTTCAGGAAGTACTCCGGGGGCACCCCGAAGAACTCGGCCAGGACGTCCAGTTGCTCCAGGGTGACGTTGCGCTTCTTGCCGGTGGCCAGTTCCCACAGGTACGTGCCGGAGATGGTGCCGCCGGTCTTCTCGGATATCTCCTTGGCGAGCCGGCTGTACCCGGGGCGCTTGCGCTCGTCCGGATAGATCGTGGCGATCAGCGTGTTGAGCCGCTGGTCGAACTTGCGCACCAGGGGCCGGCCGGGCCGGTCCGGTGCCGCTTCGCTGCCGCCCATGCTCTGTTCTCCGTCTTCGCTGATGGCCGGCCCACTGCTCCGGCCCGCTGCCGTAGGCGTCCGTTGTCCGGAAAACCATCCAACCATCCGCCACTGTTGACAATCGAGTCTTCGGGCAGCGTACGCTCGGGCTCCGCAGTATCCGCTGAAGTGGACAGTGAACGTGGAGGCTTCCGGCCGTGCCCAGTGGGCCGCGGGTGGGGCGAAGGGGAGTGTTCATGGGCCGCGACATGTCCTTTCGTGTACTCGGGCCACTCGACGTGGCGGTCGGCAGCAGAAAAGTCCCGATACCCGGCGGCAGGCTGCGCAGCCTGCTCGCCGCTCTCCTGGTGAACGCGGGGGACACCCTCACCCCCGAGGACCTCGTCCACTCCGTGTGGGGCAACTCCCTGCCCAGGCAGCCGCGTCCGGCGCTGCACACGGCGATGACCCGGCTGCGGCAGGGGCTGGACGGCGGGGGCGCGGACCTCTCACGGCTGCTGCACACCTCGGCCGGCGGATACCGCCTCGACGTGCCGCCGGGCTCCCTCGACCTGCACCGCTTCCGGCAGTTGACACAGCGGGCGCGCACCGCCGGCCGCCTCGGCGACCTGGAGTGCGAGCGGAGCCTGCTGGCCGACGCCCTGGTGCTGTGGCGCGGCCGGCCCCTCGCCGACGTGCGGTCCGAGGAGCTGCACCGCGACGTGGTGCAAGGGCTCACGGAGGAGGGGATCAGGACGCGGGAGCGGTACCACGACGTGTGCCTGGAACTGGGCCACCATGACGAGATCGTCGCGGACCTGCGCACGCTCACCGCCAAGTTCCCCTTCCACGAACGGCTCTGGCACCAGCTGATGCTCGCCCTCTACCGCTGCGGCCGCAGGGGCGAGGCCCTGGAGGTGTACGCCGAGGTGCGCGGCTTCTTCCGGGACGAGCTCGGCGTCGACCCCGGCGCCGACCTGCACCGGCTCCACCTCGCCATGCTCCGCACCGACGGCAGCCTCCTCGCGTGCGGCGCCTGACCGCCGCCCCCGCCGGCGCACGAGCACGACGGTGACCGCCCCGAGCAACAGCACACCGGCAGTCACGCCGAGCGCCCCGGCCCCGCCGAGCCGGGCCGCAAGGCGTCCGTACGACGCCCCGGCCACGTACCCCGCGCCGGCCTCCGCGCTCGCCCAGACCGTCGCCGCCGCCAGGCTGTACGGGGCGAGCTGCCGGTAGCGCAGTCCGGCCGCGCCGGCCAGGTACGGCGCGAACGTGCGTACCACCGGCACGAACCGGCAGACGAGCAGGGCCGGTCCGCCGCGCCGCCGGATCAGTCCGGCCACCCGCTCCCGGGCCGCGGCCGGCACCCTGCGCCCCAGCCGGCCGTGCAGCAGCCCGTCCGAGAGCCGCCGCCCCGTGCGCTGGGCCGCCAGATCGCCCGTCACCACGCCGGTGACGGCCGTCGCGATCACCAGGGGCAGGTGCAGCGCCCCCGCCCGGGCCAGCGCGCCCGCGCACACCAGCAGGCTGAGCGTGGGCACGAACGAGCCCAGGACCAGGACCGATTCGAGGAGCACCAGGCCGAACACGGTGGCGTAGGCCGCCGACGGCGGTACGTCCGCCAGGAGTTCGGCGGGCAGCCGCATCAGGCCGCTTCCGCGTACCGGCCCGGCTGCTCCGGGGTCCGCAGGTGCCACACCCGGGCCGGCGGCAGGTTGCGCCACACCACGCTCTGCCGCCCGCCGTGCTGCCGGGCGAACGTGTCGAGGACCGCGCCGACCTCACGGTGCCGGGCGGCCTCCGTGCGGCTGCTGAAAGCGGTGCGCAGGGCGTGCGTGCCGAGGTAGGCGAAGAAGGTCAGATGCCCCCCGGGCACCAGTACGGACAGATAGCGGTCCAGGATCGAACGCACGAGATCCGGGGCGAAGTTGGTGAACGGCAGGCACGAGACGATGACGTCGTAGTCCCGGTCCAGCCGCATCTCGGTGATCGACCCGGACAGGATCCTGATCCGGTCCGCCGCCGGTGCGAGCACCGGATCGGTGCGCAGCGATCCGGACAGGATCTCCACGAAGCGAGGGTTGATCTCGACGGCGTCCAGCCGGTCGGCCGGTCCGGTGAGTGCGGCCAGCGCCCGCGTCACCGGGCCCGTCCCGGCGCCCACCTCCAGCACCGCCGCGGGGCGCCGCACCATCGACGAGGGCCACATCGGGGCGGCCAGCCGGTCGGCGAGGTGCCGGCTGCTGGGCGCGACGGCCCCCGTGGTGCGGAAGGTGCGGGCGGCCTCGCGCAGGAAGAGGGGCCTGGGGGTGGCCGGGGGCTGCGGATTCACGTGCTTCAGATCCATGCCCCCGACGCTAGGAAGCGGCGCGAACCGTGCCATCGGCTGTCGGTCGGCGCACACACCGTACGAAAGTAGGGGGTCTTGATCGCCCGTTGACGGATGGGGGAACAGCCGTGGACGCCTACGCTTTACCCGTGCTGAGCGCGGACGTTCGGAGATGGCCCTGGTGGGCGGAGGCCCTGTTGGTCGCCCTGGTGGGCGAGTTGGCGGTGCAGACCGCCGTGGTCGGGGCCGACGGCGATCCGTTCGACCCGCGGGTCACGGTCGCGGCCGTCGCGAGCCTGTCGCTGCTCCTGAGGTACCGGCTCCCCGCCGTCACGGCGGGCGTCACCACCGCCGCGGCCGCCTGGCTCGGCGACCCGATGCCGCTCCTGGTCGCCGTCTTCTACTTCGCCTCCCGGGGCTGGATCGCGGCCGGCGCGCTGTGCGCGGTGGCGGCGCTGATCGGCAATCACTTCCTGCAGTCCGGTGAACTCCTCTGGAGCGTCCGCTCCTACGGCCCCGTCATGCCGTTCGGCCTCGCCCTCGTCCTCGGGATGTGGGCGAGCAGCAGGCGCCGGCTCGTCGCGAGCCTCACCGCCCAGGTGGAGCAGCTCCGCGTGGAGCGCGAACTGCGCGCAGAACAAGCCAGACTGAACGAACGGGCCCGCATCGCGGCCGAGATGCACGACGTCCTCGCCCACCGCCTGAGCCTGATCGCCCTCTACGCCGGTGCGCTCCGCCGGCGCGCCCACGAACTCCCCGAGCCGGTCGCCGAACGCATCGCCCAGCTGCGCACCACCTCCACGGAGGCGCTCGGCGACCTGCGCGACGTCCTCGGGGCGCTCCGCGACCACGAGGACGGGGGCCCGCGGACGCCGGGCCTGCAGAAGCTGACCGAGCTGCTGGACGAGGCCCGTGCGGTGGGTCAGCGCATCGAGGCCGACGTCCGGGGCAGCGCCGACGGCCTCCCGGCCAGCCATCAACTCGCCGTGCACCGCCTCGTCCAGGAGTCCCTCACCAACGCCCGCAAGCACGCGCCGGGCGCCCCGGTGCGGGTCAGCGTGCAGTACGGCCCGCCCCTGTCGACCGTCGAGGTCGGCAACGGCCCGGGTCCGGTGTCCCGGGAGCCGGTGGTGACCAGCGGATACGGTCTGATCGGGCTGGCCGAGCGGGTCGCCGCCCTGAACGGCAGGCTGCACTACGGCCCGTCCGGCTCCGGCGGCTGGAGCGTCGCCGCGGAACTCCCCGTGGACCAGACCGCCGAGGCCCGTACCGCCGGGGGGACGGCGTGATACGCACCCTGATCGTCGACGACGACCGCCTGGTCCGGCTCGCCCTCGCCGACATCCTCGACGACGACCCGGAGATCACGGTCGTCGCCCAGGCCGGCGACGGACGGGAGGCCCTCGAACTGGCCGCCGCGCAGAGCATCGACGTGGCGCTGATGGACGTGCGGATGCCCCGCCTGGACGGCATCGCCGCCACGCAGCGGCTGCGGGCACTGCCCCGGCCGCCGCAGGTCGTCATGCTCACCACCTTCGACCTGGACCAGTACGTGTACGACGGGCTCGCCGCGGGCGCCTCGGGCTTCCTCCTCAAGGACGCCGACCCCGCCGACATCGTCCGGGCCGTCCACGTCGTCGCCGAGGGCCAGGCCATGCTGCACCCGTCGGCCGCCCGCCGCCTCGTCGACCGTTACCACCGCACGGCAGGCGGCCGGGTGCAGGCCGCCAGGGCCCGGATCGAGCGGCTGACCCCGCGCGAGCGGGACGTGCTGGAGCTGCTGGCCGACGGGGCGTCCAACGCGGAGATCGCCGCCGTCCTGGGCATGCGGGAAAGCACGGTGAAAGCCCACGTGAGCCGCATCCTGGCCGCACTCGAAGTGGGCAACCGGGTACAGGCCGCGCTGTGCGTGCGGGACGCGGGACTGCACGGGGGCAACTCCCGGTGATTCCCGGCGGCTTGCGGTGAAAGCGGTCTGAAACCGAGGTGTAAGAGGCCGTCCCTAATGTGGGGTCCACCGGGATCCGAACGGATGGGGATGGCCCATGAAAAGCGCGAAGGAACCGACGCTCTATCAGGACGTGGACGTCATCCGCCGCATTCAGGAGCTGATGGTCCTGTGCTCCCTGCTGCCGCCCGACGGCAAGCTGCGTGAGGTGCTGGAGCTCGCTCTGGCAGTTCACGAGGAGCCGCTGCTCGCCCGGATCACCCCCGTCACCAACCTCCACCCCTTCGCCACCAAGTCATGGCTGGAGAGCCTCTGGGACCCGGCCTCGACGACCGCGGCGGAGAAGGAGCTGGTGTCCTGGCAGAACACGAGCGAGAACATGGGGCCGGCCATTCAGGAGCTCAAGAATGCCGAGCGTCAGATGGGCATTCGGCTGGCCGCCGAGAAAGTGTCGTCACAGTAATCCCGAACAGTAATCCCGATCGGAGGAAATCGTGACCACAAGCCTTCTTCAGCAGGCCGTCGTCGACGCCGAGTTCCGTGCGGCGCTCCGTGAGAACCCGGCGGAGTTCGGCGTCACCGGGGCCGTCCTGCCCGCATCGGTGGAGCAGCACGACCAGGCGTCCCTGGACTTCTGGACCAAGGACATCGCCGCGACGGAGGCCTACGCCTGCGTGCAGAGCTGCAGCTTCGGCCCCCTCACCTGGTCGTGCGACGGCAACACCAAGTAACCGAAGGCCGCCGCTAGACGGCGCTGAAACACCGGCTCGATGACGCGGTGGGCCGCCCTCCGGCCGCCCACCGCGTCGTGCTGCCTCCGGGCCCGGCCACGACGGCTCCTTCCAGATCAGGAGAGATGAGCATGGGATGCACGGATCCGCTGGACCTCGCGGCACGGGCGAGCAACCTGGCCGAGCGGATGCAGGCGGTCGCCGCGCTCGGCGGGCCCGGGGCGTTCCCGGGGGCCGAGGAGGGCCTGGACGCCCTCGACCGCTGGAAGATCCGGAACCTGGCGGGGAAGCTCGCCGACAAGTTCCACCAGGAGTCCCTGCACCGGGCGGAACCGCCCCGGCACACCCGGGACGAACTGACCACGCTGCTCACCGCGTTCCGCCTGCTCGAACGGAACCTGCACCAGGCCGACGAGACGGTGCGCGGGACGCTCCTCGGCCTGCACGACGCCTGGCTGCCCACCTACGAGGCGGCGCTCGACTGCTTCGCGCAGCACCCGGAGGAGGCGGCGGCCCGGCACGACTCCGACGAGCACTACGCCCGGCTGGCCGCGGCCTGCGAGCCCTTCCTGCTCCACCTGGGGCACAGCCTGCGCGCGGTGTGCGCAGAACACCCCGTGCTCCGGGTGCAGTTGGTGGAGCACCTGCAGGCCCACTTCCTCGACCGGTTCGAACTCGCCCTGGCCTGGGCGCTGGAGGCGGACGCCAAGGTCCACTGCGCCGAGGCCGGCATCGACGCGGACCGCGCCACCACCGAGGACTATCTGCGCTACCTGGACGAGACGTTCGCCGACCGCGCCGCCTACCACCGGTTCTACCTCAAGTACCCCGTGCTGGGCCGCTGGCTCGCGCACTCCACCGCGCTGCTCGTCGCCCACGGCCGCGAGCTGCTCCAGAGCCTCGCCGAGGACGCCGAGGCGATCGCGGACGCGTTCTTCGGGGAGCCGATCACCGCGTTCACCGCGCTGCGGCTCGGCGACTCGGACCCGCACGCGGGCGGGCGCACCGTGGCCCGCATCACGGCCGAACTCGCCGACGGCAGCGTGCGGGAGTTCTTCCACAAGCCCCGCTCCGTACGCTCCGAAGCCGCGCTCCAGGACCTGCTCGGCCGCCTGGCCGGCGACGGCGTCCTCGGCTTCGCGACCCGTCCGGTGCTGCCGAGGGACGGCTACGGGTACGAGGCGCTGATACCCCCCGGGCGCAACCACGTCGACACGCCGGAACAGGCCGCGCGGATCTACGAGGAACTCGGCGGCCACCTCGCCGTGTTCTACGTCCTGGGCGGCAGCGACCTGCACTTCGAGAACATCATCATCGCCGACGGGCACGCGTTCGTGTGCGACGCGGAGACCCTGCTCGGGGTCCGGCTGCAGGGCCGGGCGCACTCCGAAGGCACCCTGCTGGACTCGGTGTTCAAGACCGGGCTGCTGGAGTGGCCGCAGCCCGACAGTCCGGCCGACGGGGCCGCCGGGATGAGGATCAGCGGCTACGCGGGCGGCGAGGGATACGACATCCCCGTGCCGGTGCCCCGCCTCAACGAACACCGGCTGACGTTCCGGGCGGCGGTGGAACACCGCACCGGCATCCACGTCGAGGCCACCGCCTCCAACCGGGTCTTCCTCGGCGGCGAGCTCGTCCGGCCCGAGGACCACAGCGCGTCGATCACGAACGGCTTCAACCGGGTGTACGAGTGGTTCCGGCGCGACCCGGACGCCGCCGCCGACTTCCTCATGACGGCCTTCAGCGCGGTCACGGCCCGCTTCGTCAACTGGGGCACCCAGATATACGTCCAGCTCCTGAGCGCGGCCCGCCACCCGCGCTGCCTCACCGAACCCCTCGAAGTGGACCTCCTCGCCAACACCGTACGGACCTTCCCGCGCACCTGGGACGACCGAGGGGTGCTCGCCGAGCGCGAGGTCGCCTCCCTGTGGCAGCTGGACGTGCCGATCTTCACCGCGACCGCCCACGCCCGGCGGCTGGTGCACGCCCACCGCGAGCAGCTCGCCTCGCACCTGGAGATCTCACCGATCGAGCTCGCCGCCGACCGCATCGCCAAGCTCTCCGACCGCAACCGCGAGCAGCAGAACCAGTACATCGCGGCGGGGTTGTCCTCGGCGGAGATCAACAGCCCCGCCTTCGCCGCCACCTCCCTGGAGTACGCGGAACGGATCGGCCGCCGCCTGTGCCGAGAGCTCCGGGCCGATGAAGCCGCCGCGCCGTGGACCTCGTACGAACTGTCGGGCGGGCGGCTGGTGGAGGCCGATGTCGAGGGCGACCTGTACCAGGGGTCGGCGGGTATCGCCTACTTCCTGGCCCACCTGGACCGGCTCGCGCCGCGCCCCGAGTACCGGGCCGCCGCCCGCCGGGCACTCGACCACGCCCTCGCGCACGTGGACGCCAAACGCATCGGCGCGTACACCGGAGCCGGCGGCACCGTCCATCTGCTCACCCACCTCGCCGAGCTGTGGCAGGAGCCCGCACTCCTCGGCCGGGCCGTCCGACTGAGCGACGAGATCGCCGAACGCATCGACGAGGACCGGCACTTCGACGTCCTGCACGGCGTGGCCGGGCTCATTCCCGTCCTGCTCGGCCTCGCCCGCCAGGCCGACGGCCACGGCATCGCCCACGCCCACCGGTGCGCCGAACACCTCCTGCGCCACGCCGTCGACGACGGGACGACGCTGAGCTGGCCGCCCTTCTCGCCCGACGAGGCGCACGCCAACCTCACCGGGTTCTCGCACGGCTCCGGCGGCATCGGCTGGGCCCTCGTCCGGCTGGGCACGGAGACCGGACGCCCGGAGTACGTGGCCGCCGGACGCAGGGCCTTCGCCTACGAGAACCGGCACTTCGACACCGCCGAACACGACTGGTACGACCTCCGCACCGACAACGGCGCGGCCGTCCGGGGCGCCCGGCACTTCTCCAACGCCTGGTGCAACGGCGCCGCCGGCATCGGCCTCACCCGCATCACCAGCTGGGCCGCGCTCGGCAGGACCGACGACGAGCTGCTGCTCGACGCCCACCGCGCACTGAACGCGACCCTGCGCAACTTCCCCCGGCTGAAGAACCACACCCTGTGCCACGGCACCTCCGGCAACGCGGAACTCCTGCTCCGCTTCGCCGCCCTGCGCGGGGAACCCGCCTTCCAGCTGGAGGCGAACGTCCAGGTCCAGGCGCTCTGGAGGAGCTTCGAGGACGCCGAGAGCGGCACTGCGGAGCACAGCGCCGATTTCTTCCCGGGACTGATGCTCGGCATCTCCGGTTTCGGCATGCACTTCCTGCGCCTCGCCGCCCCCGACCGGGTGCCCTCCGTCCTGCTCCTCGAACCGCTGCCGCACCCCGAACCGTGAAGGAGTCCGACCGGCATGCCGCTCAAGACCTGTGAGGAGTTCCTCCGGGACGCCCTCGAACCCGGCCTGTTCCGCGACGAGTTCAAGGCCGTCACGGCCGTAGAGGAAGTCGTCGTCATCGGACGCCGGCACGGCTACGGCTTCACCGTGGCCGAGTTCCTGGAGAAGGCCCGGACCTTCGACGGTCCCGGCTCCGGCGCCCGGCCGCCGGACGCCCCGGCCGGGACGGGGCCGACGACCGTCGCCCACTACGAGTACGAGCTCGCCGAACTGCCCGGCTTCGCCCCCGTGCTGGACGAGCTGCCCCGCCTGAAGATCGCGCCGCCCACCGTCGACCTGGCCCGGTTCGCCGACGACTTCCGCGCCGAGGACCTGGACTCCACCTCCCGCAACCCCGCCGAACCCGGCTACCGGGCCTGGCACCGCACACTCGCCGCCGACGGCCGGCGGGACCCCGGCACCCCCGGCGCGCCCCGCCGTGACTTCCATCTGGTCAACCTTGACGAGCACGTCGAACACGACGGCTACGAGGAGTACTTCGCGGCCAAGGGCCGGGTGGTGACCGCCCTGGAGAACGTCTTCGGCGGCGAGGTCCGCTGCTCCGGATCGCTGTGGTACCCGCCGGGCGCCTACCGGCTGTGGCACACCAACGAGGACGACCCGGGCTGGCGCATGTACGTGGTCGACTTCGACCGCCCCTTCGACGACGGCGGGGAGACCTCCTTCTTCCGCTACCTCCACCCGCGCACCCGGGAGCTCGTCACCCTGCCCGAACAGCCGAGGACCGTGCGGTTCTTCAAGGTCTCCCAGGACCCGCAGCAGCTGCTCTGGCACTGCATCGCCAACCCGACCGACCGGCACCGCTGGAGCTTCGGCTTCGTCGTCCCGGAGAACTGGATGGACGGAGTCCGCCGCAGCGGCTGACCGGTACCGGGAACGGGAGGAACGATGTTCGGAGCAGGACAGCGGGCGGCACGCCGGCCCGCGGCGGCCGGCGCACCGCCGGCCGCACCACCGGTCCCACCGGCCGTGTGCGCGCGGGGCGTGGTCAAGTCGTACGGGGAGCGCGAGGCCGTCCGCGGCATCGACCTGACCGTGGCCCAGGGGGAGACCTTCGCCTTCCTCGGACCGAACGGAGCGGGCAAGACCACCACCATCCGGATGCTGTGCACCCTCGCGGCACCGACCGCGGGCAGCATCGAGATCGCCGGCCACGACACCCGCACCGCGCCCCGGCAGGTGCGGCGCAGTCTCGGCCTGGTCTTCCAGGAGACCACCCTGGACCCGGAGCTGACGGCCGAGGAGAACCTGCGCTTCCACGCCGACCTGTACGCGCTGCCGACGGCCGGCCTCGGCGAGCGGATCGACGCCATGCTCGGCCTGGTCGGGCTGCGCGAACGCCGGAGTTCCCTGGTGCGCACCTTCTCCGGCGGCATGCAGCGCCGCCTCGAAATAGCCCGCGGCCTCATGCACCGGCCCCGCCTGCTCTTCCTCGACGAGCCGACCATCGGCCTCGACCCGCAGACCCGGGCCCAGGTGTGGACGCACCTGGCCGAGGTCCGCCGCAGCGAGGGCACCACCGTCTTCCTCACCACGCACTACCTGGACGAGGCCGAGCAGTGCGACCGGATCGCCATCATCGACGAGGGCCGGATCGTCGCCGAGGGCAGCCCGGACGCCCTGAAGGCCGTCGTCGGCTCCGACCGGGTGCAGCTGCGCACGGACGACGACGAGGCCGCGGCCGCGCTGCTGCGCGGGCGGTTCGGGCTGGAACCGGCGGTGGCGGACGACGGGATCACGGTACGGGTGGCCGACGGCGCCCGGCTCGTACCGGTGGTGTGCGCCGGACTCGACGTCGCCGTCTACGAGGTCGTGGTCAGCCGGCCCAGCCTGGACGACGTCTTCCTGCACTTCACGGGGCGGGGCATCCGCGACGACCGGACCGAGGCGGGAGGCCTGTCATGACAGCGACCTCCGCGGGCCCGGCACCGTCCGCCGCGCCGGAACCGGGCCGGTTCGCCGCCGAATGGCGCGCGGGCGTCATGGTGTGGCGCCGCGAGATGATCCACTTCCTGCGGAACCGGACGGGGATGGTCGTCTCCCTCCTCCAGCCGCTGCTCTTCCTCTACATCCTCGGGATCGGCCTGTCCCGGATGTTCTCCGGGCCCGGCTCGTCCTCCGACTACATGGTGTTCCTCTTCCCGGGCGTGCTGGTGATGGCGGCCCAGGCGCCCGCGATCTCCGTCGGCGCCTCGATCGTGTGGGACCGGGAGAGCGGATTCCTGCGGGAGATGCTGGTGGCGCCGGTCCGCCGCAGCACGCTGCTCGTCGGCAAGTGCCTGGGAGGCGCGACCGTGGCGGCCTGCCAAGGGGGAGTGGTGCTGGCCAGCGCGGGACTGACCGGGATCCCGTACCGGCCCGGGATGTTCGCGGAGCTGCTCGCCGAACTCGTCCTCGCGTCCCTGGCGATGACGGTGATGGGCGCGGTGGTCGCGGTGCGGACCCGGCGGGTACGGACCTTCCACACCGTGCTCACCGTGCTGACGGCCCCGCTGGTCTTCCTCTCCGGGCTGATGTTCCCGGTGAGCGCCATGCCCGGGTGGATGGCGGCCGTCACCGTCGTCAACCCCCTGACGTACGCCGTCGACGCGATGCGCCGCACGGTGCTCTCCTACCACGACGCACCGGCGGACAGCAGCCTCTTCGCCCCGGTCACCTGGGGCGGCCACGCGGTACCGCCGCTGCTGTCGGTGGCGCTGGTGGCGGCCTTCTGCGCGGTCATGCTGGCCGCGGCCAGCCGGGCCTTCTCACGGACGGAATAGACCACGACGCACGACGGGACGAGAGGAGTCGCAGCATGCGGAAGTACGGAAGAGGGGTCCGCCGGGGCGTGCTGTCGCTGGGGGCGGTTCCCCTGGCGGCGGCCGTGCTGCTCGGCGGGCAGGCCCGCCCCGCGGCGGCCTTCGGCACGATCAACTCGCTCGGGCAGCACGCCGAGCACGAGCGCATCACCCGCGCCGCACTGGCCTGCCCGCCGGGACGGGACTCCGACGGGTCCTGCTTCGAACCGCGGTCCCTGGACCAAGTGGCCGGTCACACCGGCACGTTCGGGGCGGTGGGGTCCCCTGACTCCGACGAGATCACGGTCTCCGCCGCGCACTGCGACAACGCCGACCACCTCGCCCAGCCCGGCTATCCCATCGGCAGGGAGCAGGCGTCGAGCCAGCTCATATCCTGTGTGACGCACCTGCAGTGGCGCTTCGGCAAGGGGGCGGACGCCGCCTCCGGCGTGCTCGGCGGCGACGGCGCCGTGGCCCCCGGCGAGGTCGACCTCGGCAGGGACTGCGTCTTCACGCTCGGTATCCCGGGGCGCGGCAAGTGCAATGCCGTCGAGGGCTTCGGCCGCGCGCTGCACGGGGTGCAGGACTTCTACTCGCACAGCAACTGGACCGACCGGGCCGACCCGGCCCGCCCCACCGGCAAGGACAACCCGCCCGGACTCCAGCAGGCGGCCCCCTCGCCGCTGTTGCAGCTCTCGGAGGGCAAGCCGCCCTCGCCCGGCGCGATCCCCGAGGACCTCACCACCGGCTGCTTCTCCCTCCTGGGCGGCTGCTCGAGCCGGGTCGACCACGCCACCCTCAACAAGGACACCGGGCTGATCGACCCGGTGACCGGCGCCACGAGCGGCCCGACCACGCCCCGCGGGAAGACGGCTGGCAACTTCGACCGGGCCGTCCAGGGCGCCATCGCGGACACCCGGCGCCAGTGGGCGGACTTCCGTGCCCTCCTGGAGGAGCGCTACGGCAAGGAGCAGGGCGGCAGGATCGGGTGCGCCCTGACCCACGACAACCCGGTCCGCGACTGCCGCTGAGGCAACGTCACTTCGCCTGTTCCGACGGGCACGCGGTCCGCTCGGCGAAGGCCCGGGCGAGGCCGGGCCAGGCGGCGGCCATGTCGACGAGGAACGCCTTCTCGGCGTCGAGCCCGCCGCCGGCCGGCCCGTGGTGGCCGAAACCCGCCACATCCTCCGGGCGGCCGGCGAGCCGGGCCGCCCGGGCCGCGGCGATCACACAGGCGAGCTCGGCCGCCGCCGCCCGGGCCGGCGGCACACCGCGGACGGCGACGTACTGCCGGGCGAGCGCGGGGGTTCCGGGCGGAATGTGGCCCTGCAGGGCGATGATGGCGTCCCGGGTCTCGATGACCTTCCGGTACACGAGCAGGTCCCGGGGCACGAGCGGCCGGAGGAGCTCGGCCACCCTGCCCCGCGGCGCGGTCAGCGCCACCTGTGGCACGGCCTCCATCAGGTCGTGCCACAGCGGCCACAGCCTCCAGGCCGTGCGGGCGTCGGATGCCTGACGGCGGACGGCCGCGAATGCCGGCACGAGGATCGCCGCGGCCCGGAACAGTGCGTGCAGTGTCAGGACGGCCGGGAGATGCGGAAGGGCCGTCTCGTCCCCGACGGCGAGGCGGACGCCTTGCCCCGCCCAGTACACCCAGGCGAACGCGGTCCCGAGCCCGAAGAGCCCGAGCCCGACGGCGAGGGGGCGGCTCTCCGTGCGCCGCCCGTAGCGCCAACACACGATCACACACAGCGTGTTCACCGTGATGTGCACGCCGATCACGATGATCCGGTACGCGGCGGTGGGCGCCGGTCCGGCCCGGCAGTTCAGGAGCAGCAGCACGGTGATGGCGAGACACACGGCCGGAACGAGCACGCGTGGCACCCGGCGGATCCCCGCGGTGGCCAGAAGGAAATGCAGCACGGCACCGGCCGAGACCACCCCGATCAGATTCCTGGCCACGGTCAGCTCGGCACTGCGCCCGAACGTCTCGGCCGCGGGCCGGGTCACGACGGGCAGATTCAGCGTCATGGCGAGCGCAGCCGTCCCGACCGCGAGCCACAGAGCACGCTGCGCCGGACACCGCACGGCCCCGGGGGCCCGTACCAGGACGGCGACCCACAGCAGGATCACGCCGGTGGTCTGTGCATGTGTCTCGATGTCAGCGGACATACACGGCAGTTCGGTCGGAAGAGCTGCGGGCGCACATGTGACCGCATCCTGGCAAACGGACATCTGTGCGACAAGGCTGTTGTGTGAACGGTTGGGCAGAACAGGCCACTTGGGCAGTGTCGAGCCCGATCGGTCGATCCCGTCCCAAAGGTTGAGCACAAATTGCGCACACCCTCTCTACATAGCGGCATCAGATGGTCTAGGTTGTGCGTGCTTCGGCCGCTCGGTCACGAGACGACCAATAGAGGGGTGATCAACCCTTGGGGCCCGAGAGGGCCTCGGGTGCGGGGAGCACCCGAGGTTCCGACGGGTTCCCGTGCACTTTGAGAGTCCAGCAGGACATGCGAGTCCGCCGCCGCCACGGCGGGTTGTTCCAACAGCACTGAAACAGCACTGAAACAGCGCGATGTCATGCACGGGAGGCGTGAGCCTCCCGAGGGGGAAAACAGTGCGGGGGGCGGGGGCCTCTCGGGGGGGAGGGACAGTGTCGGGCGAACACGTCGAACCACTGGCGACCTGGGGGGTCCTGTGCCTCAGGGGGGATTAGTCAGCCCGTCTCCGTCGGCGCGAAGACGCATGGAGAACGGGTCGATCAGCCGGCACGCGACCGACTGGGAGCAGCGGTACCACCGGGCAGTGATCACCGGCGACACCCTGGCCACCGCCTTCGTGGTGGCGTCGATCGGCATCTTCTTCGGGGCACGGGACGCGGCCAACTGGCACGAGAAGTGGGGCATTCTCGCCTTCGGCACCGAACTGCTGGTGCTGGGAGCGTTTGCGGTGAGCCGGGCGTGGGCCCCGGCCGTACTCGGCCAGGGCGCCGAGGAATTCCGCCGGCTCGGACGCGCACTGTCCACGGCGGTCGTCGTCCTGGCCCTCGGCGGGATCGCCCTCACCTCGCGCAACATCAAGCTCTGGATCTTCGTCGCGATCCCGGCGATCGCGCTCGTCACCATGACCGAGCGGTATCTGCTGCGCCTCTGGCTGCACCGGCAGCGGCAGGAAGGCCGGTGCCTGCGCCCGGTGCTCGCCGCCGGGAGCCCGGACACCGTGCGCGACCTGATCACCCGGACCCGCAAGTTCCCGCACCTCGGCTGGCGGGTGGAGGCGGTGTGCACGCCGGACGGTCTCGGGTTCGACGATGACCGACTGGACGGAGTGCCGGTCGTCGGCCGGCTGGCGGACGTCGCCAATCACGTCCGCCGCGACGGCTACCGCGTCGTCGCGGTCACACCGGACCCGCACTGGTCACCGGACCGGCTGCAGCGGCTGGCGTGGAACCTCGAAGGCAGCGATGCCGAGATGGTCGTGGCCCCCGTGCTGATGGAGGTGGCCGGCCCGCGGCTGCACGTCGACGCGGTGCTCGGGATCCCGCTGCTGCGGGTCAGCATGCCGGCCTTCACCGGGGGCCGCCGGGCGGTCAAGGAGGTCGTCGACCGGCTGGGCGCGGCGATCCTGCTGGTGCTGTTCGCGCCGCTGATGGTGCTCGTCGGGCTGCTCGTGCTGGCGGACAGCCGGGGCGGGGCGCTGTACCGCCAGCGCAGAGTCGGCAAGGACGGCCGCGAGTTCACCATCTTCAAGTTCCGCACCATGGTCGCCGGGGCCGACAAGGCACGTGCCGAGCTGGCGGACCGCAACGAGGGCGCCGGCCTGCTGTTCAAGCTCCGCCGGGATCCACGGCTGACCCGGGTCGGAGCGGTCCTGCGCCGGTACTCGATCGACGAACTCCCGCAGCTCTTCAACGTGCTCACCGGCTCGATGTCGCTCGTCGGCCCGCGGCCTCCGCTGCCGGAGGAGTCCGCCGCGTACGGCCCGGACATCCGGCGGCGGCTGCTGGTCAAGCCCGGGCTCACCGGCCTGTGGCAGATCAGCGGACGCAGCGACCTGCCGTGGGAGGAGGCGGTCCGGCTGGACCTGCGGTACGTGGAGGACTGGTCGCTCGCCCTCGACTCGGTGATTTTGTGGAAGACGCTGCGTGCGGTGCTCCAAGGGCAGGGGGCCTACTGATGCGGGGGAGGAACGGGACATGAGAATAAGCGTCTTGGGGCTCGGCTACGTGGGCTGTGTGTCGGCCGCGTGCCTGGCCGGCCTGGGACACGAGGTCATCGGGGTGGACGTCAACCGGGCGAAGGTCGACCTGGTCAACGACGGCAAGGCCCCGGTGGTCGAGGAGCGGATCGGCGAACTCACCGCCGAGGCCGTGCGGACCGGGGCGCTGCGCGCCACCGACGACGTCCGCGAGGCGATCACGGGCAGCGAGGTGTCGCTGGTCTGCGTGGGCACGCCGTCGGAGCCCAACGGCAGCCTGTGCACCACGTATTTGGAGCGCGTCACCGAGCAGATCGGCGCCGCGCTGGCGGATCGCAGTGGGCGCAGTGGGCGGCACACCGTCGTGTTCCGCAGCACCATGCTCCCGGGCACCTGCCTGAACCTGCTGGTGCCGATCCTGGAGAAGCACGTCGGCGGCACGGCCGGGGTGGACTTCGGGGTCGCGGTCAACCCGGAGTTCCTGCGCGAGGGCACGAGCGTGCGGGACTTCTTCGACCCGCCCAAGACCGTCATCGGCGAACTCGACCCGGCGAGCGGCGACGTGGTGGCGGCGCTGTACGACGGCCTGCCCGGCGAGGTGTTCCGGGTGCCGGTCCCGACGGCCGAGGCGATCAAGTACGCGGACAACGCGTTCCACGGCCTCAAGATCGGCTTCGCGAACGAGCTGGGCGCGGTGTGCCAGGCGCTCGGGGTGGACCCGCACCAGGTGATGGACGTGTTCCTGGCCGACCGCAAGCTGAACATCAGCCCCGCCTATCTGCGGCCCGGCTTCGCCTTCGGCGGCTCCTGCCTGCCCAAGGACCTGCGCAGCCTGGTCCACGCGGCGCAGCGGGCCGACGTCTCGGTGCCCATCCTCGCCCACGTGCTGCCCTCCAACTCCGACCATCTGCAGCGCGCGGTGGAGCTGGTCGAGCGCACCGGCAGGCGCCGGGCGGGCCTGTTGGGACTGTCCTTCAAGCCCGGCACCGACGACCTCCGCGAGAGCCCGCTCGTCGAGCTGGCGGAGAGACTCATCGGCAAGGGGTACGACCTGCGGATCTACGACGCCAACGTGAACCTGTCCCGGCTGCTCGGCGCGAACCGCGAGTACATCGAGACCCGGCTGCCGCACATCGCGCAGCTGCTGGTGGACTCCGTCGACGAAGTGCTCGACCACGCCGAGGTGTGCGTGGTCGGGACCAAGGACCCTGCTGTGCTGTCGGCGCTTCCGCACGGCGACGGCACGGTGCTCATCGACCTCGTCCGCATTCCCGACGCCGAGGCGCGCCGGGCCGAACCGGGGTACGTGGGCCTTGTCTGGTGACACATCGTTCGGTGACACGGTCAGCAGTGAACGGCAGGACCGGCGTGCGCTGATCCTGGTGGAGAACCTGTCGGTGCCGTTCGACCGGCGGGTGTGGCAGGAGTGCACGACGCTGCGCGACGCGGGCTGGACGGTGCACGTCATCTGCCCCCAGGGGCGTACGCGGGACACGGAACCGGAGGCGGAGATCGACGGGGTGCGGATCCACCGCTACCCCTTGCGCGCGGCCACCGGAGGTCCGGCCGGCTATCTGCGGGAGTACGGAACGGCGTTGTGGCACACGGCCCGGCTGGCCCGCAAGGTCGGCCCGGTCCACGTGGTCCATGCCTGCAACCCGCCCGACCTGCTGTTCCTGCCGGCCCTGTGGCTGAAGCGGCGCGGCGCGCGGTTCGTCTTCGATCAGCACGACCTGGTACCCGAGCTGTACCTCTCCCGGTTCAACCGCGGCGAGGATCTGCTCTACCGCGCCGTGTGCGCGCTGGAACGGCTGACCTACCGGGCCGCGGACGTGGTGCTCGCCACGAACGAGAGCTACCGGGACGTCGCGGTGCGCCGTGGCGGCCGGTGCCCTGCGGACGTCTTCGTGGTGCGCAGCGCACCCCAGGCCGACCGGTTCCAACCGGTTCCGCCCGAGCCGGAGTTGAAGCGCGGCAAGCCTCATCTGCTGTGCTACCTCGGCGTCATGGGGCCTCAGGACGGCGTCGACTACGCCTTGCGGGCCCTGGCGAAGCTGCGTGACGAACTCGGGCGGACCGACTGGCACGCGGTGTTCGTCGGGGCCGGCGACGCCTTCGACGCGATGGTGAAGCTGTCCCGGCAACTCGGGCTGTCCGAGCAGGTGGAGTTCACCGGGCGCATTCCGGACGCCGACCTGGTGCGGTACCTGTCCACCGCGGACGTGTGCCTTTCCCCCGACCCGCGCAATCCGCTCAACGACGTGTCGACCATGAACAAGGTCCTGGAGTACATGGCGATGGGCCGGCCGATCGTCTCGTTCGACCTCCGGGAGGCGCGCGTCTCCGCCGGTGATGCCGCCGTCTACGCGCCCGCCAACGACGAGGCCGAATTCGCCAGGCTCATCGGGCTGTTGCTGGATGATCCGGAGAAGCGGGCCCGGATGGGCAGGACCGGCCAGGAGCGGATCGGCGGGGAGCTGTCCTGGCGGAACTCGCAGGCGTCGCTGCTCGCCGCCTACGCCGTTGCCTGCCGTGACCGCACCGCGGTGCCGGCGGGCGACCCGGTCCGGTCGGGGAGGAGGCCGCACCGTTGAGCGATGAAACGATACGTCTGGTCACGATGGGGCGGATTCTCCGTCGGCGCTGGCGGCTTCTCGCCATCCTCACCGTGCTGGGCGCGCTCGTCGGCTACGGCACCTCGGTGCTGTTCCCGCCGCGTTACACGGCGTCGGCATCGGTACTGCTGCCGGGGCAGTGGGAGGAGCGCGCGCTGCTGACCCAGGCGGAGATCGCGACCAGTTCGGCGGTGGTCGACCGGGCGGCCGCCGCGCTCGGCTGGACGGGCGTCACCGGCGCCGGGCTGCGGGACCGGGTGAGCGCCGAGGCCTCCGACGGGAACATCATCAAGATCTCGGGCACGGCCGGCACCCCGGAACGCGCGCAGCGGCTCTCCGACCAGGTGGCCCGGCAGTTCGTCACCTTCGCCGCGCGGATCGCGGGCGACACCTCCGACTCCGACGCGACCACGGGGCCCGAGGCACTGCGGCAGAAGGTGGACGAGACCGACCGCCGCATCACCGACCTGGCCAACGGGGCCGATCCGGGCCGGACCGTGGAGAGCGTGCAGGGCCGCACCGAGCTCGAAAAGCTGCGCGCCGCGCTGCAGGAGGCCATGAAGAAGCTGGGCCAGGCCGACCCGGTGGCCAACAAGGCCGGCATGGTCGTCATGGGGCCGGCGGCCCGGCCGACCGGCGAGGCACCGCCGACGAGGGCGCAACTCATCGGCGCCGGGGCGCTGGTGTTCTTCCTGCTCGCGGTCATCGGCCATCTCGTCGCCGCGCGGATGAACCGCCGGCTGCACACCGGGCCGGAGATCGCCGCGGCACTGGGCTCGACGCTGCTGGGCACCGTCGACGTCCCCGACGAACGGCCCGCGCACCGGCCGGAAGGCCGTGGCCCGCGGGCCCGGATCCGCAGGCTCCTCGGCGTCGACACCCGGTGGGACGCACCGGCCCCGCGGGTGTCCGGCGACGAGGCCGGCAGACGGATCCGCTACCGGCGGGTGTGCGCCCGCCTCCGGGACCGGCTGCCCGCTCCCCGGCGGCTGCTGGTCGTCGTACCGGACGGCGACGGGATCGCCCGCCGGGCCGCCGGGGAACTCGTCGCCGAGGCCGAGAGCGGTCCCCTGCTGCGGGTGGTGGACGTCCCGGTGTCCCGGCCGATGGTGCCGGACCGCGACACCGAGTCCGGTGCCCTGGTCGTGATCGGCGCGGGCAGTCGGACCGCGGAGGAGCTCGCCGGCATCGCCGAGGCGTGTGCGGACGCCGGGCAGGAGGTCGTCGGCGTCGTCGTCGCCGGCACGGTCCGGGCCCGTCCGGCGCGGACGGCCGGCGATCCTCCGGGCGACGCCACTCCGGCGCTCGCGGTGCGCGGCCACGCGAGGGGAGGATGTGCGTGACGACGAGCACGAATTCGGAGCCGTCGGCCGCCGCTCCGCTCCTCGACCTGCAGGCACTGGTGGCAGCGGTGCGCAGGCGCCGCCGCCTCTGGTGCTCCATGGCACTGCTGGGCCTGCTCGTCGGCGCGGCGCTGGCGGTCCTGCTGCCGCCGCCGTCGACCGCGGTGACCAAGGTGCTGGTCGCGCACCGGGAGGACCAGCCGAACGACACCGGAACGCTGATCCGCACCGACGTCCAGCTGCTGGGGACCACACGGATCGCCGGCAAGGCCCTGCAGTCCCTCAAGTCCCATGAAAATCCCGAGGACTTCATACAGAGCTACCGGGGTACCGGATTGACCAACAACCTGTTGCAGATCGAGGTGACAGGCGGCAGCGACGCGGAAGCGGTGGCGCGGGCCGAGGCGCTGGCCGACGCGTTCGTCGCGGACCACGTGGCACGGATGCAGGAGACCGCGAAGGCCGAGGCCCAGGCCCTGCTCGACCAGCGTGACCGCATGCGGGACGAGCTCACCCAGGTCAACAAGGCGATCGGGGACCGGCAGCCGGGGAGCGACCCGAAGGCGTCGGCGAGCATCGAGTCGCTCTTCGCCCGCCGGGCCGAACTCACCTCGCGAATCGCCGACTTCGACCAGCGCGCCGCAGAGGCGCGCACGGGCACGCCCAGGCTCGTCGCCGGTACGCAGATCGTGGACGCCCCGCGCGCGGTGCGGCACTCCCTGCCCAAGGTCGCCGCCACCAACGCCGCGGTCGGGCTCGTCCTCGGCCTCGTCCTCGGGCTCGCGGTGGCCGCGGTCGGCACGGTGGTGGCGGACCGCCCCGTGCTGCGCCGGGAGATCGCGGCGAACCTGGGCGCCTCGGTCGTCGCGGAGCTGCGCGGCGTGCCCCGCCGGCCGGCCGGCCGGTGGGAGCGCCGACGGACCCGGGCGGCGCGCGAACGGCTCACCGCGAGCCTGGCCCGCACCGTGCGCGGCTCCGCGGAACCGGTGTCGCTGCTGGAACTGGGCTGTGCGCACACCACGAGCGTGATCGCCCTGGACCTCGCCGAGGCGCTGGCACCGGACGGGCCAGTGGTGATCATCGACGGTCTGCCCGGCCTGCAACTCGCCGACCGCAGCCGGAAGCCGGGAGGCCCGACCGTGGTCAGCGGCGAGCGTGCCGCGGACATCTCGCACGAGGAACGCCGGTTCGGCGTCGGCTCGGTCGCGCCCGGCGCGGCATGGACCGGCCTCCCGTACCTCGGCACCCGGACCGTGCTCGTCGTGCGTGCCGGGCACGGCAGCGCCGCATGGCTGCACACCGTGGCACGGCAACTCGCGGACCTGGGCATCGAGGTGATCGGCGTGGTGCTGATCGACCCCGACCCGCGCGACCGGACCGACGGCACGCTGTGGGACGGGCTGCACACCGCGCTGCGCGGCCACGACCAGCGGCAGGCCCGGCAGAACGATGGGGGTACCTCCCACGCCGTCAAGGCAGTGGGGGAGGACCGGCGGCGGACGGAGCGGCCGCCGATGTGGGCCGCACGGGTCCCGGACAGCGACCAGGAGGCGCAGTAGAACGTGTGTGGCATCACAGGCACTTACCGGTGGCCGGACGGGAAGGCCGTGACCGACCGGCTCACCGACACCCTCGCCCACCGCGGTCCGGACGGGGCGGGCCGGTACAGCCACCCCGCCGGTGACGGCGAAGTCCACCTCGGGCACCGCCGGCTGGCCATCATCGACCTGTCCGGGACCGGCGCCCAGCCGATGGTCTCGGGCGGCCTCGCCCTCTCGTACAACGGCGAGCTGTACAACGCGCCCGAGCTGCGTGCCGAACTGGCAGCCGCCGGGGTGCGCTTCCACGGCACCTCCGACACCGAGGTGCTGCTGGAGGCCTGGCGGCGCTGGGGCACGGACTGCCTGCCCCGGCTGCGCGGCATGTTCGCGTTCGCGGTCTTCGACGAGCGGACCCGTGAACTGGTGCTCGCCCGCGACCAGTTGGGCATCAAGCCGCTGTTCCTGCTCCGGCGCGGTGCGGGCCTGGTGTTCGCCTCCGAGCTCAAGGCGCTCGCCGCCGTGACCGGCGGGTCGCTGGAGGTGGACCATGCGGCGCTGGTGGCCTCGCTGCTGTACTACTGGGTGCCGGACTCGCGCTGCGCGTTCCGCGAGGCGGAGAAGCTGCCGCCGGGGAGTTGGCTGCGGTGCCGGCCCGACGGCCGGGTGGAGCGCGGCCGGTTCTGGAACCTGAAGGACGTCGCCGCCGAGGCCCGGGAACGGGCCCGGAGCGGCGAGCAGCCGGACGTGGCCGCCGTCGTCGAGGAGTCGACCCGGCGCCACATGCTCTCCGACGTCCCCGTGGCGACCTTCCTCTCCGGCGGGCTGGACTCCAGCTACCTGACCGCACTGGCGGCCCGCCACCAGCCGGGGATCTCCGCCTACACGATCGGATTCCGCGCCGAGGACGCCAGGTTCGAGGCGATGCCGGACGACCTGCGCTACGCCCGGCAGGTGGCCGGGCGCTTCGGCGTCGACCTGCACGAGATCGAGATCGCCCCGGACGTGCTCGACCTGCTGCCGCGGATGACGTACCACCTGGACGAGCCGATCGGCGACCCCGCCGCGATCAACACGTTCCTGATCTGCTCGGCCGCCCGGGAGGCCGGGGTCAAGGTGATGCTCTCGGGGATGGGCGCCGACGAGCTGTTCGCCGGCTACCGCAAGCACCTGGCCAACCTGCTCGCGCTGCGCTACCAGCGCATCCCGCGACCCCTGCGGCGCGGCCTGTCCAGGGCCGTGGACCGGCTGCCGGTCGCCGGCTCCCGCCGGGGATACCGGTCGGTGCGCTTCGCGAAGCGGTTCCTCTCCTTCGCCGATCTGCCGGAGGAGACCGCGTTCCGGCGCAGCTACACCATGTACGACCAGGACGAGTTGCTCGCCCTGGTCGATCCGGACCTGGCCGGGACGGTCGAGGACGTGCTCACCGAGCACGCGGACATCTACCGGGACAACGACCTCGACGACTTCGTCAACCGCATGTGCCTGGGCGACGCCCGGATGTTCCTGCCGGGCCTGAACCTCGCCTACACGGACCGGTCGAGCATGGCCGCGTCGACCGAGGTGCGGGTGCCGTACGTGGACGTCGAGGTGGTCAAGGCGGCGTTCGCGGTGCCCGGCGATCGCAAGATCGTCGGACGGCAGGGCAAGGCCGTCCTCAAGGAAGCGGCCGCCTCCGTCCTGCCCCGGGAGATCGTCTACCGGCCCAAGGGCCTGTTCAGCGCCCCGCTGCGCGCCTGGATGAGCCGCGATCTGGCACCGCTGGTGCGCGAGGTGGTGCACGACGGCCTGCTCGTCAACTCCGGGCTGCTGCGCCGCGACGCGCTGGCGCGCATGGTCGCCGAGGACGCCGCCGGACAGCAGGACTACTCCAAGCATCTGTGGCATGTGCTGACCCTCGAGTACTGGTACCGCGGCGCGACCTCTGGGTCCGGCCAGAGCACTCGGTTGACGGCTTAGGAATTCAGAGGAGTTCGAGTGAAACAGGTTGTGCAGAACTACAAGAGCGGCGAGCTGGCGCTGCTCGACGTGCCGGAGCCGGGGTGCAAGCCGGGGGGTGTGCTGGTCCGCAGCGCCTACTCGCTGATCTCCACCGGGACCGAGCTCATGAAGGTGTCCGAGGCCGGCATGTCGATGCTGGGCAAGGCCCGTTCCCGGCCGGACCAGGTGGCCAAGGTCGTGCAGAGCGTGGCCACCAACGGGGTGCCCGCCACCTACCGCAAGGTGATGGGCAAGCTGGACTCCTACACGCCGCTGGGCTACTCGCTGTGCGGGGTGGTCGAGCAGGTCGGCGCCGGGATCGACGAGGTGAAGGCCGGCGACCTCGTGGCCTGCGCCGGCAACGAGCACGCGCTGCATGCCGAGTTGAACTGGGTGCCCAAGAACCTCTTCACCCCGGTGCCGGCCGGCCTCGCGCCGCAGCACGCGGCCTTCGGCACCGTCGGGTCGATCGCGATGCAGGGCGTCCGCCAGGGCGAGCCGCAGCTCGGGGACGTGGCACTGGTCATCGGCCTCGGGCTGATCGGGCAGTTGGTGGTGCAGCTCCTCGCCGCCTCGGGAGTCCGCGTCGTCGGGGCCGACCCCGACCCGGTGCGCTGCGGGCTCGCCGAGCGCCTGGGCGCCGTGGCCTGCGGCGACCCCGGGTCCGCGGCCGTGGAGGCCGCCGTCGCCGAACTCACCGGCGGTCACGGTGTGGACCAGGTGTACCTGGCCGCCGGCGGCGGCAGCAATCAGCCCGTCGAGCTGGCCGCCCGCCTGAGCCGGGACCGCGGCCGGGTCGTCGACATCGGCAAGTGCCGCCTGGACCTCCCGTGGAACGCGTACTACGAGAAGGAGCTCGACGTCCGGTTCTCCCGCTCGTACGGCCCCGGGCGCTACGACCCGGAGTACGAGCTGGAGGGGCGGGACTACCCGATCGGCCACGTGCGCTGGACCGAGCGCCGCAACCTGGCGTGCTTCCTCGATCTCCTCGCCCGTGGCCGTGTGGACGTGGAGCCCCTGGTCTCCCACATCGCCGACTTCGACGACGCCGTCGAGACGTACCGACGTCTGAAGGACGGCGATCTCAAGGCCGTGGCCGTGCTGTTCCGCTACCCCGGGCACGAGGTGGAAGCCGAGGCCCCGGTGGTCGCGGTGCCCACGGTGCCCACGGCGAACGTGCAGCGGAGTCCGGCCCGGGCCGCCAGGGGGCCGGTGCGGCTGGCGTTCGTCGGCGCGGGAAACTACGCGACGTCGATGCTGCTGCCGCACCTGGCACAGCGCGACGGCGTCGAGCTGTCGACGGTCGTCACCACGACGGCGCTGTCCGCGGCCAACGCGAAGCGGAAGTTCGGCTTCGCCGGGGCGACCACCGATCTCGACGCCGTGCTCGGTGACACGTCCATCGACGCGGTGTTCGTCGTCACCCGCCACAGCTCGCACGCCGAACTGACCCGGAGAGCGCTGCTGGCCGGCAAGACGGTGTTCGTGGAGAAGCCGTTGGCCCTCACCGAGGACGAGCTGGCCGACGTGCTCGCGGCGGTGGAGGAGTCCGGCAACGACCGGCTGCAGGTGGGCTTCAACCGCCGGTTCGCGCCGCTGCTGCAGGAGGCCAGGAAGCGCTTCGGCGCCCGGTCCGGGCCGGCGAACCTCCGCTACCTGGTCAACGCGGGCCGGCTCCAGCACGGCAGCTGGTACCTCCAACAGGGCACCGAGGGCTCGCGGTTCGCCGGCGAGGGCGGGCACTTCATCGACACGGCGAGCTGGCTGCTCGGAGCCGACCCGGTCTCGGTGTACGCGGTCGCCACGCCCGGCAACGAGGACCTGCAGGTCATGCTGCGCTACCCGGACGGGTCCACCGCCACCGTCAGCTACCTCACCACCGGCGCGCCCGGCTTCCCCAAGGAGACGCTGGACCTGGTCGCGGACGGCAAGGTGCTGCGGCTCGACGACTTCGTCCGCGCCTCGGTGTATTTCGAAAAGAGCACAGCCGGCCCCAAGAAGTGGGTCAGTTCACGGCTGCCCCAGGCCCGGGACAAGGGCCAGAACGCCGAACTGGCCGCGTTCGTCAAGGCCGTGCGGACCGGCGGGCCGATGCCGGTGCCGCTGGAGTCGCTGGTCGCCACCACGGCGGCCACCCTCGCCGTGCAGGCCGGCCTCGCGGGCGGCGCGCCGGTGACCCTGGCGAGGACGCAATGACTGTGATCTCGGGGAGTCCAGGCTGGTACCTGCGGCGGCTGTCCCGGATGGGACCGCGGGAGGCCGTCGGCCGGGCGGGCGACGCGGTGCGCAGGCGGCGGTGGCGGTCGGCGCGGCCGGACTGCCCGAACGTGACCGGCGCCCGGTTCACCGCCGTACTGCCCGCCGGGGCGATCGCCGCAGTGCCTCCGGACGCCGCGAAACGCCTCATCGCCGAGGCGGACCGGCTGATGTACGGGCACGCCGAGTATTTCGGGGTGGTCCGCGACGACCTGGCCGACCCGGACTGGTGGTACGACCCGAAGACCGGGCGCCGGGCTCCGTGGGGCTACGCCTTCGACGTGCCGTACCGGCAGGAGGACGTGGTCGGGGACATCAAGCAGATCTGGGAGCCGTCCCGGCACCAGTACCTCACCGTGCTCGCCGCCGCCTATGCGATCACCGGGAACGAGCGGTACGCCGAGCGGGTGGCCGAGCACCTGCGGTCGTGGTGGGCCGCCAACCCGCCGCTGCGCGGCGTGCATTGGATCAGCGGTATCGAGCTGGGCATCCGGCTGCTGTCCTGGGTGTGGATCCGGCGGCTGCTCGACGGATGGCCGGGCGCGGCCGGGCTGTTCGAGGACAACCCGGTGGCGCGGAACCAGATCTGGCACCACCAGCGCTGGCTGGCCGCCTTCCCCAGCCGGGGGTCCTCGGCGAACAACCACGTCATCGCCGAGGCCGCCGGGCAGTGCGCAGCGGCCTGCGCGTTCGGGTGGTTCCCCTCCTCGGCGCGCTGGCGGGCCGACGCGCTGCGGTCGCTGGAGCGGCACCTGCGCAGCAACACCTTCCCCTCCGGCCTCAACCGCGAGCTGGCCTCCGAGTACCACGGACTGGTGCTGGAGCTCGGCCTGGCCGCGGTGGCCGAGGCGGATGCCGCCGGCGTGCCGGTCCCCGCGTCGGTCCGGCTGGTGCTGCTGCGGATGACCGACGCCCTCGCGGCCGTCGTGGACAGCCGGCTGCGGCCGCCGCGCCAGGGGGACGCGGACGACGGGCACGGTCTGGTCGTGGACGGCGCGGGCACCGACCGCTGGGCCTCGCTGCTGGCCACCGGGGACGCCGTGTTCGGCCGGCTCGACTGGTGGCCGGCGGTGACCGGCACCGATGTGCGCACCCCGCTGCTGGCCGCGCTCATCCGGCCGTACGGAACAAGCGGAACCGTGACCCGCCCGGCAACCCGGCCGGGCCACTTCGCCGACGCGGGCATGACCATCCTGCGCGGTCCGGAGGGAATCTGGTGCCGCTGCGACGCCGGTCCGCACGGCTTCCTGTCCATCGCCGCGCATGCCCACGCGGACGCGCTGTCCGTGGAGGTCCGGCACGACGGGGTCGACGTGCTCGCCGACCCGGGGACGTTCTGCTACCACGGGCAGCCCGAGTGGCGGCAGTACTTCCGGTCGACCCTCGGCCACAACACCCTGCAGCTGGACGGCGACGACCAGTCCGTCTCCGGCGGCCCGTTCCTCTGGACCCGGCATGCCCGCAGCCGCGTCCTGGTCGCGGACGCATCCGGCGGGAGCGTGGCCCGCTGGTGTGCCGAGCACGACGGCTACCATCCTTCCGTGCACCGCCGCCGGGTGGAACTGGTGGACAAGAGCCGGGAGTTGAGGGTGGTCGACGAGGTGCGCGGCCCGCGCCGGGCCGTGCACCTGGCGTTCCATCTCGGCCCGGCGATCGCCGCGGACCTGGTGGGGAACCGGGCGGTGCTCACCTGGACCCGGGACGGCGAGGACCGCTCCGCGGTGCTCGACCTGCCCGGGCAGCTGCGCTGGCGGGCGCATCGCGGCGAGACCGACCCGCCGCTGGGCTGGTACTCCGCCGGCTTCGGGCGCAAGGAACCCGCCACCACGCTGGTCGGCACCGGCTTCGCCGGCGGCACCGCGCTGTCGGGGGAGTTCACCACCGTACTCGGGTTCCGCGGCTAGGGAGGACGTGTGGGGAGCATGTGGCGGAACTGGGCGTTGCTGGCGGTACCGGCCCTGCTGGCGACCGGCTGTACGAGCACGTCGGACGCCTCGGAGGAACCGGCCGCCGCGCCCTCCACGTCCGCGGCCCGGTCCGTGGCCCGGATGTGCGCCAAGCCCGCGGCCGGGCCGGAGAAGGCGCCGTCGGGTGCGGTGACGGTCGACCCCGCGGTGGTCGGCGACCTGGCTGCGAAGACCAAGAGCAGCCCCCCGAACACCACGTTCTGGCTCCGGCCGGGCACCCACAGGCTCGAACCGGACCGCTACGCCCAGGTCATTCCCAAGGAGGGGGACAACTACCTCGGCGCTCCGGGCGCTGTGCTCGACGGCCGGAAGACCAACCAGTACGCGTTCGCCGGACCGGCCCGCAACGTCTCCATCCGCTACCTGACCGTGCAGGGATTCGTCGCGCCGCAGAACGAGGGCGTGGTCAACCACGATTCGGCCGACGGGTGGGTGATCGAGCACGCGACGATCCAGCACAACTCCGGCGCCGGGCTGATGGCCGGTGCCCGCCAGCAGGTCCGCGCCAGCTGCCTGCGCAGCAACGGACAGTACGGAATGAACGCGTACAAGACCGGCGCCCCTGTCAGTGGCCTGGTGGTCGAGGGCAACGAGATCGTGGCCAACAACACCGACGACTGGGAGCGGCGGCAGGAGGGCTGCGGCTGCACCGGAGGCGTCAAGTTCTGGGCCGTCAACGGCGCCGACGTACGCGGCAACTGGGTGCACGACAACCGCGGAACCGGGTTGTGGGCGGACACCAACAACAACGACTTCCGCATCGAGGACAACGTGCTGGAGGCCAACGACGGTGCCGCGCTGATCTACGAGACCAGCTACAACGCGGTCATCCGGAACAACACGTTCCTGCGGAACAACTGGGTCGAGGGCCGCAAGTACGCCGACCGCGGCGACAGCTTCCCCTTCTCGACCGTCTACCTGTCCGAGTCCGGCGGCGAACCACGGATCCGGGCCCGCACGGACAAGATCGAGATCTACCGGAACGTGCTGGAGAACAACTGGTCCGGAATCACCCTGTGGGAGAACGCCGACCGGTTCTGCAACAGCCCGGCCAACACCTCGTCCGGCGACTGCACGTTGCTGGTGCGGCAGACCGACCGCTGCGCGCGGCCGACGATCTCCACCGCACCGCTCTACGCCGACTGCCGGTGGAAGACCCAGCGGGTGGACATCCACAACAACCGCTTCGTGCTGGACAAGTCCGTCGTCAAGTGCACGACGAAGTGCGACCGCATGGCGGTGCTGGCCAACTACGGCACCTATCCGGACTGGTCGCCGTACCAGGGCGAGCGGGTGGCCGAGGCGATCACCCTCAAGCAGGACAACCGCTGGCACGACAACGTCTACCTCGGACCATGGAAGTTCGTCGCCCACGACCCGAGCCGGATACTCGACTCCGGGCAGTGGCAGGGCACGCCGTACCAGCAGGACGCGGGCAGCACCTTCGCCCCACAGGACGGTGGTTGACATGGCCGTGGACCTGAGACGCGCCGGGCCACCGGGCAGGCCCGATACGGCCGGCACGCAGCCCGCCGCCGCTCCGCGCCCAGCCGGCACACCGAGGACCGTCGGCATCGTCTGGGGGCTGCTGATCCTCAACACCCTCGGCTCCGCCGGGGCGAAGACCATCGTCCCGCTGCCCCGCTCCCTCATCCAGATAGTCACCATGGGCGCGCTCGTCGCCGCGTTCGCGCTGGCACTCGCACTCAATCTCCGGCTGCGCATCCGAGCCGGCGCCTACCTGTTCCTGCTCACCCTGCTGCTGGTGCCGAGCGTGATCTCCAGTGCGCACCTGCAGTCCGGGTTCGGCGCGCTGTTCCGGTGCTCCCGGCTGGCTCTCTTCATCGGCACGCTGTGGCTGCTCAGCCGCTGGTGGGACGGCGGCCCGACGTTCGTCCGGCACCACATCCGGATGTACTTCGCGGTGCTCGGGTCGGTGGCCGCAGGCCTGGTCGCCTCTCCGGGCGCGGCCATGCCCGATCTCTACGGAGGGCGGCTGGTCGGCGCGTTGTGGCCGCTCACGCCGCCGCAGATCGGGCAGTACGCCGCGGTGATCATCGGGCTTGCCGTGCTGCTCGTACTGGGCCGCAGGACCGACCGGGCCAGTGCGGCGGTGGTCATCGTGCCGTCGCTCGTCCTGCTCGCGCTGACCCACACCCGGACGGCCACGCTCGGCCTGTTCATCGGGCTGGCGCTGGCGATCGGCTCGCTCGTCCTGACCAGCGCCGCCGCCCGCCGGTTCTTCAGCTGGGCGGTGCTGTGCGCCGCGGTGGCCGCGGTGGCGCTCGGCCCCCTGCTGCAGACGTGGTTCCTGCGCGGACAGAGCAAGGAGAACTTCTCCAACCTCACCGGCCGGGCCAAGGTCTGGGACGCCCTGCTGGCAGCACCCAGGACGACCACGGAGCAGTTGTTCGGCGTGGGCCTGGGCGACAAGTCGTTCGGCGGGCTGCCGATCGACAACAGCTGGCTGGCCGTGTACAACGAGCAGGGCCTGACCGGCATCGCCCTGGTGGCGGCGATCATCATCGTGCTGGGCGGCATCGCGTTGCTGAAACCGCCGTCGCTGTCGAGGGCCTGCGCGATCTTCCTGATCAGCTACTGCGCGATCGCGTCGTACACCGAGGCCGGTCTGGGCGACGCCTCGCCGTATCTCCTGCATCTGGCCGTGGCCGCCTCGCTGTTGGCGGCACCTGTCGCGGCCGCACCCCTTCCGGTGCCCGAAGTCCGTCAACGACATCTCCCACGCTGGGCCAAGGATCGGAAGTGACCTCATACATGCACGTTCTCGTGGTGCACAACCGCTACTCCTCGGCGCAGCCGAGCGGGGAGAACAAAGTCGTCGACCAGGAGGCGGAGTTGCTGCGCGCAGCCGGCCACCGGGTCGAGGTGTTCGAACGGCGCAGCGACGACATCGCCGCCCGGTCCCTGCCGGGCAAGGTCGCGGTGCCGCTGCTGGTGCCGTGGAACCCGGCGGTCCGCGCGGAACTCGCCGCCCGGCTCCGTACCGAGCGGCCGGACGTGGTGCACGTCCACAACGTCTTCCCGCTCCTGTCGCCCGCGGTGCTGGCCGCCTGCGCCGACGCCGGCGTGCCCGCCGTCGCCACGCTGCACAACTACACCCAGGTCTGCCCGCCCGGCACGCTGCAGCGGGACGGCCGGCCGTGCACCGAGTGCGTCGGGTCGGCGCCGCTGCCCGCCGTCCGGCACGGCTGCTACCGGAACTCCCGGCTGGCGACGGTGCCGCTCGCGGTCAGTCTGTCGGTCAACCGGCGGCGGTGGTGGTCCGGCGTGGAGCGGTTCTTCTGCATCTCCGCGGCGCAGCGCGACGTCCTGGTACGGGCCGGCATGCCGCCCGAACGGCTGGCGGTGAAGCACAACTTCGTGCCCGAACCGGGCGTGCGCCGGTCGGGCGCCGGCGAGCACCTGCTCTATCTCGGCCGGCTCGCCGAGGCCAAGGGCGTGCGACTGCTCATGGCCGCATGGGACGAGATCGCCGCGAGCGGCGGTGCGGGCGTGCCGCTCGTGGTCGCCGGCGCGGGGCCGCTGGAGCGCGAGGTGACCGCCTGGGCGGCGGGCCGGGACGATGTGCGGTACGTGGGCCTGTACGACCAGGCCCAGTGCCGGCAGGCCATCGCGCAAGCGGTCGCCGTGGTGGCTCCCTCGACGTGGCTGGAGGCGTTCGGCCTGGTGGTCGTGGAGGCGATGGCGGCGGGGGTCCCGGCCGTCGCCGCCGGTCACGGCGCCTTCGTCGAACTCGTCGAGGACGGGGTGACGGGACTGCTGCACCGGCCGGGCGATTCCGCCTCGCTCGCGTCCTGCCTGCGCCGGATCACGGCCGGGCAGGCCGCCGACCGGGAGATGGGCCGGGCGGCCCGGCGCCGTTACGAACAGGGCTTCAGCCCGGCCGTCGGGCTGGAGCGCCTGGTGAAGGAGTACCGCACCGCGATCGCGGGGCGGTCGGCACTGGCTCGCGGCGGGGACACCCTCGCGAGCAGGGGGGACAGGAACAGCAGATGACACGATGCCGACTCTGCGGCTCGGAAGCGATGGCGAGCGTGGTCGACCTCGGAGCGACCCCGCCGTGCGAGAGCTTTCTCGCCGCGGACCAACTGGACCGGCCGGAACCGGCGTACCCGCTGCACCTGCGGGTCTGCACCGACTGCTGGCTCGCGCAGATCCCTCCGCTGATCACCCCGGAGGAAACGTTCACGCACTACGCGTACTTCTCCTCCTACTCGACCTCCTGGGTGGAGCACGCGCGCACTTTCGTCACCGACGCCGTCCAGCGGGTGGGCCTCGGCCCCGACGCCTTCGTCGTCGAAGTCGCGAGCAACGACGGGTACTTGCTGAAGCACGTGGTGGACCGCGGGATCCGCTGCCTCGGCATCGAGCCGTCGGTGAACGTCGGTGCCGCCGCGCGGGACGCGGGCGTGCCCACGCTCACGGAGTTCCTGTCCCCGGCCACCGGCTCGGCCGTCCGCGCCGAGCACGGCCCGGCGGACCTCGTCGTGGCCAACAACGTGTACGCGCACATCCCCGACGTGGTCGGGTTCACCCAGGGGCTGCGCGGCCTGGTCGCCGACGACGGCTGGGTCTCCATCGAGGTGCAGCACCTGCTGACCCTGATCGAGGAGAACCAGTACGACACGATCTACCACGAGCACTTCCAGTACTACACGGTCGCGTCCGCGACCCGGGCGCTGGCGAGCGGCGGACTCGCGCTCGTCGACGTCGAGTTGCTGCCCACCCACGGCGGCTCCATCCGGCTGTGGGCCCGGCCGGCCGAGGCGGCCGGCGAGCCGAGCCGCCGGGTGGCCGAGGTGCTGGACCGGGAGAAGGCCGCCGGGCTGCAGGAACTGTCCGGGTACACCGAGTTCTCCGCCCGCGTGGCCAAGGTGCGCCGGGACCTCCTGCGGTTCCTCATCGAAGCGGCCGAGCGCGGCGAGACGGTCGTCGGCTACGGCGCCCCGGGCAAGGGCAACACCCTGCTCAACCACTGCGGCATCCGGCCCGACCTGCTCCCGTACACGGTCGACCGCAACCCCTACAAACACGGCAGGTTCACCCCGGGCACCCGCATCCCGATCCTGCCGCCCGAGCAGATCGCCGCCGACCGGCCGGACTACGTCCTCGTCCTTCCCTGGAACCTGCGGACCGAGCTGGTCGAGCAGCTGTCCTTCGTGCACGACTGGGGCGGCCGGCTGGTCTTTCCCATCCCGGAACTGAGCATTGTCGAGGTCAAGAGATGAAGGTCGTCCTGTTCTGCGGCGGTTACGGGATGCGGATGCGCAGCGGCGCCTCCGACGACGTGCCCAAGCCGATGGCGATGGTCGGCCCGCGGCCGCTGATCTGGCACGTCATGCGCTACTACGCGCACTTCGGGCACACGGAGTTCATCCTGTGCCTCGGGTACGGGGCCCACCACATCAAGAACTTCTTCCTCAATTACGAAGAGACGACGTCCAACGACTTCGTGCTGCGCAACGGGCGGACCGAGCTGCTGTCCACCGACATCGCCGACTGGACGATCACGTTCGCGCAGACCGGCATCGAGTCACCGATCGGGGAGCGGCTGCGCCGGGTGCGGCACCACCTGGACGGCGACGAGATGTTCCTCGCCAACTACGCCGACGTGCTCACCGACGCCCCGCTGCCGGAGATGATCGACTCCTTCGCCCGGCGCGACGTCGGCGCGTCGATGATGGTGGTGCCGCCGCAGTCCTCGTTCCACTGCGTGGAACTGGGCGAGGACGGCCTGGTGGGGGGCATCACCGCGGTGAGCGAACTGCCGCTGTGGGAGAACGGCGGCTACTTCGTGCTCCGCCAGGAGGTCTTCGACCACATCCCGGAGAACGGGGACCTGGTCGCCGACGGATGCGCCGAACTGGCCAAGCGCGGACGGCTGGTGGCGCACCAGCACCGCGGCTTCTGGAAGCCGACCGACACCGTGAAGGAACGGGCCGCCCTCGACGCCGCCTACGCCCGGGGCGAGCGCCCGTGGGCCGTGTGGGAGCGGGCGGACGCCGGGGTGAGCGCGTGATCCGGCTCGGGGCCGGGCGCCTGGAGAGAATCGTCGCAGTGGGCGCGCACTGCGACGACATCGCCATCGGCGCGGGCGGCACGCTGCTGTCGCTGTGCCGCGCGCGGCCGGGTCTGCGCGTCGACGCCCTGGTGCTCTCGGGCGGCGGCAGCGACCGGGAGCAGGAGGAGCGGGCCGCCCTCGCCGCCTTCTGCCCGGGCGCCGAACTGCACCTGACCGTCCTCAAGTTGCCGGACGGCCGGCTGCCCGCGCACTGGGAAGAGGCCAAGGCCGCGGTCGAGGAGCTGCGCGGGCGGACCGAGCCGGATCTGATCCTGGCCCCGCGCACCGAGGACGCCCACCAGGACCACCGCGGCCTGGCACAGCTGATACCCACCGCGTTCCGCGACCACCTCGTGCTCGGCTACGAGATCGTCAAGTGGGACGCCGATCTCGGCCGTCCGACGGCGTACCAGCCGCTGTCGCCGGAGACCGCCGAACAGAAGGTGCGGCTGCTGCAGGAGCACTACCCCTCGCAACGGCACCGGCCCTGGTACGACCGGGAGGCCTTTCTCGGCCTCGCCCGGATCCGCGGCATCGAATGCCACGCGCGCTACGCCGAGGCGTTCGCCGTCACCAAACTCACTCTCGACCTGGGGGATTGAACCTTGCGCGTACTGCTGACCGGGCACCAGGGCTACCTGGGCACCGTGATGGCCCCGGTCCTCACGGCCGCCGGACACGAAGTCGTCGGCCTCGACGCCGGACTGTTCGCCGATTGCGTCCTCGGCCCGGCCCCCGCCGACCCGGCGGGGCACCGGGTGGACCTGCGCGACGTCACGGCCGACCACGTGGCCGGGGTGGACGCCGTGATCCACCTGGCCGCGCTGTCCAACGACCCGCTGGGCTCGCTGGCACCGGAACTCACCTACGACATCAACCACCACGCGTCCGTGCACCTGGCCCGACTGGCCCGCGACGCCGGGGTGCGGCGCTTCCTGTACGCGTCCACCTGCTCGGTCTACGGCGCCGCCGGCGGTGGCGACCTGGTGACCGAGGACGCCCCGCTGCGCCCGGTGACGCCGTACGCGGAGTCCAAGGTGCGGGTCGAGGACGACCTCCACGCGCTGTCCGACGGCGACTTCAGCCCGGTGTACATGCGCAACGCCACCGCCTTCGGCTACTCGCCCCGGCTGCGCGCCGACATCGTGCTGAACAACCTGGTGGGCCACGCGCTCCTGTCCGGCGAGGTGCTGGTGCTCTCCGACGGCACCCCCTGGCGCCCGCTGGTGCACGCCGCCGACATCGCACGGGCCTTCGCGGCCGCGCTGACCGCGCCCCGGGAAGCGGTGCACGACCGGGCGTTCAACATCGGCAGCGAGGTCAACAACGTCACGGTCGCCGAGATCGCCGAGCAGGTCGCCGAGGCGGTGTCCGGCTCGCGGGTGGTCATCACCGGGGAGACCGGCGCCGATCCGCGGTCGTACCGGGTGGACTTCTCCCGGTTCCGCACCGCGGTGCCCGGCTTCGACTGCGAGTGGACGGTGAAGCAGGGTGCGCACGAACTCGCCGACGCCTACCGGAAGTACGGGCTGACCCGGGAGGACTTCGAGCAGCGCTTCACCCGGCTGGCCGTGCTGCGCGCGGCGTCCGAGGCAGGCACCGTCGACGACACCCTGCGGCGGCGTCGATGACCACGACCGGCGAACGGATGCACGCCCTGGTGGAGCGGATGTACCCGCTCTGCCGGAGCATCACCGGCGACGGGGTGCGCGCCACCCTGGAGATCGTCGACGAGTACGTCCCGCTGCAGGTGCACGAGGTGCCGACCGGGACCCGAGTGCTCGACTGGACAGTGCCGCAGGAGTGGAACATCCGGGACGCGTACATCGCCGACACCGCGGGCAACCGGGTCGTCGACTTCGCCGCGTCCAGCCTGCACGTGCTCGGCTACAGCGTGCCGGTGTCGGCGACCATGCCCCTGGCCGAGCTGCGCGGACACCTGCACACCCTGCCGGACCACCCGGCCTGGGTGCCGTACCGCACCAGCTACTACAAGCCGGAATGGGGCTTCTGCCTGGCCCAGGAGACCCTCGACGCGCTGCCGGACGGCGAGTACGAGGTGCGCATCGACTCCACACTCGCGGACGGCCACCTCACCTACGCCGAGCACGTGGTCCCCGGGCAGGTCGCCGACGAGGTGATCGTCTCCTGCCACGTCTGCCACCCGTCGCTCGCCAACGACAACCTGGCCGGCATCGCGGTGGCGACGTTCCTGGCGCGGGCGCTGGCGGAGCAGACCCCCTACTACACCTACCGGTTCATCTACGCGCCCGGCACCATCGGGGCGATCACCTGGCTGGCCCGCAACGCGAAGTGGATCGAGAGGGTCAAGCACGGACTGGTGCTGGCCTGTGCCGGCGACCCGGGCCGGCTGACGTACAAGCAGAGCAGGCGCGGCCACGCGGAGATCGACCGGGTGATGCGGCACGTGCTGCGCGCATCCGAACGCCCGCACCACATAGTCGAGTTCACCCCGTACGGCTATGACGAGCGGCAGTTCTGCTCGCCCGGGTTCGACCTCGGCGTGGGCTCGCTCAGCCGGACCCCGTACGCCGGCTACCCCGAGTACCACACCTCGGCGGACAACCTCGACTTCGTCTCCCCGGAGGCGATGGCGGACACGCTCGCCGTCTGCCGCGAGGCATTCGCCGTGCTGGACCGCAACCGGCGGTACGTCAACCTCAGCCCCTACGGCGAGCCGCAGTTGGGCCGGCGCGGTCTGTACGACCCGCTCGGCGGCCGCAGCGACGCGAAGCAGGCCGAGATGGCCATGCTCTGGGTGCTCAGCCTCTCCGACGGCGAGCACAGTCTGCTGGACGTCGCCGAGCGGTCCGGGCTGCCCTTCGACACCGTCGCCGCCGCGGCCGGCGCCCTGCACGGCGCCGGGCTGATCAAGGCATGACGCGGATGTCCGCCGAGGGGGAGAACGCGATGGCACCGCCGGCCCCGGCCGGGCATGCCCGGCGGACCGCCAGGCGTGCCGTGGCCGGCCGGCTGTCCTGGGGGCTGGGCGACCAGGCGGTCTCCAGCCTGATCAACTTCGCGGTGGGCATCTACGTCGCCCGCGAGCTGGGGGTGACCGCGTTCGGCGTGTTCAGCCTGGCCTGGCTGACCTACGGCGTCGTGCTCAACGTGTCCCGAGGGCTGGCCACCGACCCGCTCATGGTGCGCTTCAGCGGCGTGCCGGAGGCGACCTGGCGCGCGGCGGCGGCCCGGTCGTCGGGCACCGCGCTCGCCGTCGGCGCCACCCTCGGCGCGGTCTGCCTGCTGGTCGGCCTCGGCCTCGGCGGCGCCGTGGGGCCCGCGTTCGCCTGCCTCGGCGTCGCCCTGCCGGCCCTGCTGCTCCAGGACTCCCGGCGGTTCGCGTTCTTCGCCGCCGGCGCCGGGCGGAAGGCGTTCGTCAACGACCTCGTTCAGGGCGTCGCACTCGTCCCGGCCATGGTCGTCGCGGCCAGGGTGGGCACCGTGTCCGCCTTCCTGCTGGCCTGGGGCGCCGCCGCTGCGGCGGCCGCCGGGTACGGCTTCCTCCAGTCCGGCATCCGGCCCCGGGTGACCCGGGCCCGCGGGTGGCTCCGCGAGCAGCGCGACCTCGGCTCCCGGTACCTGGTCGAGAACGTCAGCCTCAGCGGCGCGAGCCAGCTGCGGGCGTACGGGCTCGGCGCCATCGCCGGGGTCGGCGCGGTGGGTGCGGTCCGGGGCGCCGAGCTCCTGCTCGGCCCGTTCCTCGCCCTGCTGATGGGGCTGTCGCTGGTCACCGTGGCGGAGGCGGCACGGGTGCTGAGGCAGTCACCGCAACGGCTCGGCCGGTTCTGCCTCCTGCTGGGCGGCGGGCAGGCCGGCGCCGCGCTGCTGTGGGGCTCGGCGCTGCTGCTGATGCCGGACCGGGCCGGCGAGCTCGTCCTCGGCGACGTCTGGCACTCCGCCTCGCAGCTCATCCTGCCCGCCACGCTCGGCGTCGCGGGCGCCGGCCTGGGCAGCGGCGCGGCGGCCGGGCTGCGCGCGCTCGCCGCAGCCCGGCGCAGCCTGCGCTGCCAGTTGTTCGCCTCCGCCTGCTACCTCGGCGGCGGTATCGGCGGTGCGGCCGCGGCCGGCACGGCCGGCTCGGCCTGGGGCGTCGCCACCGCGACCGTCTGCAGCTCGGCCGTGTGGTGGCTGCAGCTGCGGTCCGCCCTGCGTGAGCGCCACCACCACACCACCCCCGAAGTGAGGACGCCATGACCGCCCACCCCAGGCTGAGCATCGGCCTGCCCGTCTACAACGGCGAGGAATACCTTGCCGAGTCGCTCGACGCCCTGCTCGGCCAGACCTACGAGGACTTCGAGCTGGTCGTCTCGGACAACGCCTCGGCCGACGGGACGCAGGACATCTGCCGCAAGTACGCCGCACAGGACTCGCGCATCCGGTACCTCCGGCTGCCCCGGAACATCGGCGCCGCGCCGAACCACAACTACGTGTTCACCCAGTGCCGCGGCGAGCTGTTCAAGTGGGCCTCGCACGACGACCTGTACGCCCGGGACCTGTTGCGGCGCTGTGTGGAGGCGCTGGACGAACGGCCGGACGTGATCCTCGCGCACTCCGGCCAGGCGGTCATCGACGGCGACGGCCGGGTGAAGGTCCCGTACGAGTACGGGCTCGACACCGACTCGCCGTTCGCGCCGGAGCGCTTCCGCAGTTTCCTGTTCGAGCCCGGTGGCGACGACTTCTACGGGGTGATGCGGGCCGACGTGCTGCGGCGCGTGAAGCCGCACGACAGCTACCATCACGCGGACCGCACGTTCGTCGCCGAGATCGTCCTGAACGGGCCCTTCCACCAGGTGCCGGAGCTGCTGTACTTCCGCCGCGACCACCCCACCCGCGCCGAGCGGGCCAACCCCGGCAAGCGCTCCCGGTGCATCAACCTGGACCCGCGCCGGGCAGGCCTGCTGCACCCGACGCCCCGGCTGCTCGCCGAGTACGTCTGGGGCTTCGCCTCGGCGATCCGGCGGGCGCCGTTGTCCGCGGCCGACCGGCGCGTGTGCTTCCGTCACCTGGCCGAGTGGATGACCAGCCGGGTCCGGCCGGGCGCCGGCGAGCGGGTCGAGGACCGCGCCCCCGTCGACCCGGGCCGGCTCGCCGTCTCCGTCGACGCCCTCGTCGCCGGTCGCGAGGGCCGTGAGGGCCGTGAGGGGAGACCGGCATGACGTCCGCGGGCGAAACCCCGGTGCGCGTCGGGGTGTTCGGCCTGCTCGGCTCCGGCAACCTCGGCAACGACGGGTCGCTGGAGGCCGTGCTCGGGTACCTCCGCGCCGAGCACCCGGAAGCGGTCGTGGACGCGCTGTGCGGCGGACCCGAGGTCGTCGCGACCCGGTACCGGATCCCCGCCACGCGGCTGCACTGGTACCGCGGGGAGTACCGGACCGCGTCGCGTGCGGGCGCGGTCGCGGCCAAGGGCCTGGGCAAACTCGTCGACGCCGTCCGCACCGCCGCCTGGGTGCGCCGGCACGACGTGGTGATCGTGCCGGGGATGGGTGTCCTGGAGGCCACGCTGCCGCTGCGGCCGTGGGGCTTCCCGTACGCGCTGTTCCTGCTCTGCGCGGCCGGCCGGCCGTTCGGCACCCGGGTCGCGCTGGTCGGCGTCGGCGCCGACGCGATCGGCAACCGGCCGACCCGGGCCCTGGTGCGCTGGTCGGCGCGGCTGGCCGCGTACCGGTCGTACCGGGACGCCCTGTCCCGCGACGCGATGCGGGAGATGGGCGTGGACACCGCGCGCGACGGGGTCTACCCGGACCTCGCCTTCGCCCTGCCGACGCCGCCTCCGGGCGCGCCGTCGGGTGCGCCGGGCCCGGTCTGCGTCGGCGTCATGGACTTCCACGGCGGCAACGACGACCGCGCCCGGGCCGAGGAGATCCACCGGCGCTACCTCGACGGGACAATCCGGTTCGTCCGCACGCTGGTCGAGGACGGCAGGCCGGTCCGGCTGGTCACCGGCGACGCGTGCGATGCGCCGGTGGTCGCCGCGATCCTCGACGCGGTGGACTCGCCGCTGGTCACCCCCGTCGAGGCGGCCTCGCTGGCCGACCTGATGAAGGAAATGGCGGCTGCCGACACCGTGGTGGCGACCCGCTACCACAACCTGGTCTGCGCGCTGAAGGTCGGCACGCCGACGCTCGCACTCAGCTACGCGGCGAAGAGCGATGCGCTCATGGACCGGATGGGGCTGGGCGCGTACTGCCACCCGGCCCGCGAGGTCGACGCCGACCGGCTGCTCGAACAGTTCCGGTCGCTGGAACAGCGATCGGCGGAGCTGCGACGGACCCTCACCGAGCGGAACATGACCGCCGCCCGGCAACTGGAGCAGCAGTTCACCGACTTGACCGCGGCCCTCTTCCCGGCGGCCGACAAAGCCCTGCAGGAGACCCCGTGAAAGCGACCGAAGTCCCGGCGATCGCCGGCGCGTACCTGTTCGAGCCGACGCCGTACGCCGACGAACGCGGCTTCTTCTGCCGCACCTTCGACGCCGACGTGGTCCGCTCGGTGGGCCTCGACCCGGACACCTTCATCCAGGACAGCGTGTCCCGCTCGGCCCGGGGCGTGCTGCGCGGCCTGCACCTGCGCTCCGGCGCTGGCGAGGCCAAGCTGGTGCGGTGCTCGTACGGGAGGATCTTCGACGTCGTCGTGGACCTGCGGACGGACTCGCCGACCTACCGCAACCGGGCCTTCTTCGAACTGTCCGGAGAGACGCAGGCGACCCTGTACATCCCAGCGGGGTGCGCGCACGGCTTCCAGGCGCTGACCGAAACCGCCGACACCTCGTACCGGATCGACCGCCCGCACGATCCGGCCGAGGACGTGACGATCGCCTTCGACGACCCGGAGCTTGCCATTCCCTGGCCGCTGCCGGTCACATCGATGTCCCGACGGGACCGGGAGGCGCCGAGCCTCGCCGAAGTCCTGAAGCAGAAAGAGAGCTGAAGTCACCGTGGACACCGAAGAGTTCATGCTGCCCCGGTCGCGCATGGCGAACGAGCGGCTGCACGCCATGATCCCCGGGGGCGCGCACACCTACGCCAAGGGCGACGACCAGTACCCCGAGAACCTGGCCCCGGTCATCAGCCACGGCCGCGGTGCCCACGTGTGGGACATCGACGGCAACCGCTACATCGAGTACGGCTCCGGCCTGCGGTCGGTCAGCCTCGGCCACGCCCACCCGCGCGTGACCGAGGCGGTGCGGCGGGAGCTCGACCGCGGCAGCAACTTCGTCCGGCCGTCCGTCCTGGAGGTCGAGGCCGCCGAACGTTTCCTGGCCACGGTGCCGACCGCCGAGATGGTGAAGTTCGCGAAGAACGGCTCCGACGTCACCACCGCCGCGGTGCGACTGGCCCGCGCCGTCACCGGCCGCCCGCGGGTGGCCATTTGCGGCGACCACCCGTTCTTCTCCGTCGACGACTGGTTCATCGGCACCACGCCGATGTCCGCCGGCATCCCGGAGGCGATCACCGAACTCACCGTGGCGTTCCCGTACGGGGACTTGGCCGCCACCGAGGAACTGCTCACCCGCCACCAGGACGAGATCGCCTGCCTGATCCTCGAACCTGCCGGCCACACCGAGCCTCCGCCCGGGTACCTCGCCGGCCTGCGCGAACTGGCCGACCGGCACGGCTGCGTACTGATCTTCGATGAGATGATCACCGGCTTCCGCTGGTCCGAGGGAGGTGCCCAGGGCCTGTACGGCGTCGTCCCCGACCTCTCCACGTTCGGCAAGGCACTGGGCAACGGATTCGCCGTCTCTGCACTGGCTGGGCGCCGCGAGCTGATGGAGCGGGGCGGACTGCGTCACTCCGGCGACCGGGTGTTCCTGCTGTCCACCACGCACGGTGCGGAGACGCACTCGCTGGCCGCCGCGATGGCCGTGCAGACCGTCTACGCCGAGGAGGGCATCACCGCGCGGCTGCACGCCCTGGGGGAGCGGCTGGCCGCCGGTGTTCGCGACGCCGCGGCGAGCATGGGCGTCGGCGACCACATCGTCGTCCGGGGCCGGCCCAGCAACCTGGTCTTCGCCACCCTCGACGAGAACCGGCAGCCGTCGCAGCCGTACCGCACCCTGTTCTTGCGCCGACTCCTCGCGGGCGGGGTGCTGGCCCCGTCGTTCGTGGTGAGCAGTGCACTCGACGACGCCGACATCGATCACACCGTCGACGTGGTGGCCCAGGCATGTGCGGTGTACCGGAAGGCACTTGACGCCGCCGACCCCACTCCCTGGCTGGCCGGGCGACCGGTGAAGCCCGTGTTCCGCCGCTTGGCGTGACGCAGCGTCAGCAGTCCTTCTGCCGACCGGCGTCGACCAGCCGGTCGGTCAGCCATGCGGTCGTCGGCACCACCGCCAGCGCGGTGCACCAGCCGCCGAGGGCGTCGGTCGGGTAGTGCGCGCCCAGAGCGACCTCCGCCCAGCCCATGGCGGCGCCGGCCACCAGCCCCGCGGCGAGCACGAGCAACGTACCGGCCGTCCTGCCCAGGCCGAGTCGGCCGGTCACCAGCAGAGCCAGAACGAGGGTGAGCGCGGTGAAGAAGGCGGTGTGTCCGCTCGGGTAGGACAGGTTGTCGTCGCCGTGGATGGTGCGTCCCGCCAGGGACTTGATCAGTGTCGCCGTCCCCACGGTGATGCCGACCCCGGCAACGACGAACACCACTGCGCGAGGACGCCGAAGCAGCAGGCAGCCCGTCACGATGACCGCGACCAGCGCCGCCGACCCGGCGGGCTCCCCCAAGAAGTCCATGCCCAGGGCGACTTGCCGCCACGGCGGCCGCACAGTGTCCGCCGTCGGGTCGACGATCCACCTGTCCACTGTGCCGGGCCGGCTGTGGCCGGCGTACAGGACCCCGAGCACGACGACCACGAGCGCGGCGAGGGCCGCGATCGGCCCGAGCCATGCGCGTAGCGCTGGGGGTAGCACGGCGACCTGACGACAACTCCCCACCGACGAGCCCCCCGTTGTCTCTGCTTGCGACCCTAAACTTACGGTGCGGGTGCCGCGTCCCGTAAGGGGCGCGGGGCTGTGTTGCATCATGCGGCTCCGCCGCGTGGGCGCGACCAGCCCCCACCGGCCCGCAGCGACCGGACCGCGCCGCTCAGGGGGCCCTCCGCACGTGGGTGGTGCCGGCGCCGAGGGGCGCGCCGTCGGCCCCGGTCGGCGCGAGGTCCGGCACCGGGGCGCCGTGCTGGTCGACAAGGGTGGAGTGGGTCTCGCCCGGGCCGTAGGCGTGGCGCTCTCCCCACTGGCGCAGGGTGACGATGACCGCGAAGAGGTCGTGCCCGGCGTCGGTCAGCACGTATTCCTGGCGGCGGCCCGACGGTGCGGTGCGCTGGGCGAGGAGCCCGTGAGCGGTGAGCTTGCGGAGTCGGTCCGTGAGGATGTTGCGGGCGATGCCGGTGCGTCGCTGGAACTCGGTGAACGACCGTGCCCCGTCCATCGCGTCGCGGACGACGAGCAGGCTCCACCTGTCGCCGACGAGGTCGAGCGTGCGGGCGACGGGGCAGTCGGGGTCGGTCCATTCGGAGTTCGGGGCGCACGTGGTGGTACGCGACATGACACCTCCCGATGAGTTGCGGATTGAAACCATCATGCCGTACGGTCGAATCGGTTGCAATCTGCTACCGATTGGGGATGGGGCGCAATGAACATGTGGCGGCGTCTGCTGCTCGCGGTGGTGTGCGGTGTCGCGGTGGCGGGCATCTATGCTGCGCAGCCGGTTCTGGAGCCGATGGGACGCGATCTCGGTCTGCCGGCGGATCTCTCCGGATGGATCGTCTCGACCGGCCAGTTCGGCTATATCGCGGGGCTGTTGCTGCTGGTGCCGCTCGGCGATGTGGTGGCCGACAGGCGCAGGCTCATCGCGGTGCACCTGGCCGTCACCGCGGCGGGCATGATCCTGACGGCCGTGGCGTCGGCCGCGTGGATGGCGTTCCTCGGGCTCGCGGCGGCCGGGGTGTTCGCGGTGGTGGTGCAGACCACGGTGGCCTACGCCGCGTCAATCTCGTCGCCTGCCGAACGCGGCCGGAACATCGGTGTCGTGACCTCGGGCGTCGTGATCGGCATCCTGGGTGCGCGGGTCGTCACCGGCGCGCTCGCCGACGTGTGGAGCTGGCGGAGCATCTACGTCGTGCTCGCGGCGCTGTCGGTCGGGCTCGCGGCCCTCGTCCTCGCCGTGCTGCCGCCGGACGAACGCGCCGACGGACCCGCAGGTCCGGGGTACCGGCAGACCCTCGGCTCGCTCGGCGGACTGTTCACGGAGCGCCTCTTCCTGACGCGCGGGCTCATCACGTTCTTCCTGTTCGCGTCGTTCGGAACGCTGTGGAGCGGAGTGGCCCTGCCGCTGGCGGACGCGCCATGGCATCTGAACGAGAGTGAAATCGGATGGTTCGGCATCGCCGGCGTCGCCGGGGCGCTCGGCGCGGCACGCGCGGGACGATGGGCGGACGCGGGACGGGCGATCCCGGTCAGCGGTCTCGCACTCGTCCTGCTGATCGCCTCGTGGGCGGCGATCGGGCAGCTGCCGTGGGCGTTGTGGCTCCTCGTCATCGGCATCGTCGCCCTCGACTTCGCCGTCCAGGTCGTCCACGTGAGCAACCAGCACATGCTCACCTCCGCGCACCCGGACCGCCTCAGCAGCGTCATCGGCAGCTACATGGTCTTCTACTCACTCGGCTCCGCCCTCGGCGCGGCCGCGACCACCTCCGTCCACACCTCCCACGGCTGGGCGGGCTCCAGCCTCCTCGGGGCCGGTTTCGCGGCCTGCGGGCTGATCGTCTGGGCGGCTGACGTAGTACTCCGGTGGACCTCCGTCTCCGCCGTGCGGCAGATACGGCCCCTACCTGCGAACGATGCCTGTGGGAACCGGCATTGACGATGATCAATGGGCATCCCGAAGCCCTCCGATCGGAGCCCCGCATGCTGAACAGGACCCTGCGCGCCACCGCCCTCCTCGCCGTCGTGGCTGCCGTCGCCGCGCCCGTCGCCGTCGCGGCGCCTGCGCCGGATACCGCCACCGTCTCCTCGCTCTCCTCGCTCAAGGGCGAAGCGCGCATGGACTATCCCGTCGCGAACCAGGAGGTACGGGTGTCCGTCGACGCCCGCTCCACGTACACCGCGAGCAGCATCCCGCAGCGCTCCTGGGGCACCTTCCGTATCTCGCACGCTCAGGACGGCAAGGTGTACTGGGGCGAGTTCAAGGTCGACTGCCTCACCACCGGCGGCCCCACCGCTACCGTTACCGGCCGCCTGGTCCGCACCAGCCCCGGCCACCCTTGGCGCACCATGCTGGACCCGCACACCCGCATGGGCGTGAGCTTCTTCGTCCCGGAGAAGGGCGAGGCCCGCATCGGGCTCTCCGGAGCCACCAAGAAGGGCGAGCCGCTGCTCACGAAGTGCATGGCACCCGCCGCCGACGCGAAGGTCGTCGACGGCGGGTACACCCTGAGCGACCGCAACAGCTAAGCGCTCCGCTGCTCAGCGCGCCCTTCCGCGTGGTTTGAGCGCCACCGGCGGTAGTTGGGGAGCAGGCAGTGGGGCCCCCTCGTAGCCGTGCACCGTGCCGAAGCGGGAGCCGGTCATCCAGTCCGAACGGGCCTGCGCGATGTCCTCGTGCGAACGCCCCACAAAATTCCACCACATGACGATCCGCTCCTCGAACGGCTCGCCGCCCAGCAGCATGAACGCGCTGTCCACGTCGGCGCGCAGCGGCAGTTCGCGTCGCCCGCAGCCCAGGTAGAGGAGTGAGCCGGGGGCCAGGCGGACGCCGTCGACCTCGGCCTCGCCGGACATGGTCAGGGCCGCGTACTCGAAGTCCGGCTGCACCGGCAGTCGGGCCGAGGAGCCCGCGGGCAGGGTGATGTCGGCGCCGACGAGCGGGGTGAAGGCGGTGGCGGGGGAGCGCGCCCCGTCGAGTTCGCCCATGATGACGGTGGCGTCGAGGCCGCCGCCCGTCACGCGCGGCAGCTCGGCATGGTGTTCCCACGCGGGGTCCGTGTGCCGGTGGGCGTCGGGCAGGGCCACCCACAGCTGGGCGCCGTGCAGCACGGAAGCATGCTCGCGCGGGGACTCCTCGGAGTGCGCGATGGCGCGCCCCGAGGTCATCAGCCCCAACTGCCCCGGGCGCAGGGTCTGCAGGCTGCCGAGGCTGTCGCGGTGCAGGATCTCCCCGGCGTGCAGCCAGCTGACGGTCTGCAGCCCCATGTGCGGGTGCGGAGCGACCTGCATGCCGGGCTCGTCGGCGATGTCGTCCGGGCCGTAGTGGTCGACGAAGCACCAGGCGCCGATCATCCGGCGGCCGATGCCCGGCAGCAGGCGGCGCACGATCGTGCTCTCGCCGAGCGGTACGTCCTTGGCGGGCAGCAGCTCGCGCACCGGCTGCGCCGTGATGTCCTGGCGGCCGCCGCACCCGGTGGGGGTGGGCTGGAGGTCGAGGTTGCTCATGACGGACACCCTGCCACCTCCCACCTCCCGACCGGACGTCAGCGCAGGGCGCTGAGGCCCGGCACGAACGTCACCAGCACCGGGACGAACGGCACCAGTGCCGCCACGGCCGTCAGCCGCAGCCGGTGTGCGGCGGTGAGCCGGGGCGCGGGGGCCAGCAGCCGGTCCACGCGGCCCGGCAGGTGCGAGGCGCCGGCCGGGCAGGGGCCGAACACCCCGCGGTCCTCGTTGAGTTCGACCAGGGCGAGCGCGGTGGTCAGCCGCCCGAAGCGGCGGGAGGCGCAGTCGTCCGCCGCGAGCTCGACCAGGTGGTGCACCTGGTCGCGGAAGGCGGCGAAGACCGGGACCTGGGGGAAGCCGTGGGCCAGCGCCGAGGAGCAGTGCAGCAGCCAGTCGTGCCGGGCCCGGGCGTGTCCCTGCTCGTGGGCCAGCACCGCATCGAGCTGCGTCCCCTTCAGCCGGCGCAGCGCCCCTGTGGTGATCACCAGCTGGGGTGCGGGGCCGCCGCGCAGCAGCCAGGCGTCGGGCCGGTCGCCCTCCAGCACCACCAGCCGTTCCGTGCCCGGTGCTTCTCCGGGCAGCCTGGGGGAGCGGAGCCGCAGTTCGACGCGGCGGCGCCGGCGGCGCGCCCGCGCTCCGCGGACCTCGCGGGTCAGCATCGCCGCCGTCCACACGGCGCCGGACGCAAGGGTGATGGCCAGCGGCGCCGCCCACGCGCTGTGGGCGCCGAGGGCATAGGCCTCCACCACCCCGCGCGGGGCGGGGGCGAAGACGTTGCCGCGGACGGCCTCCCAGGCCTCGGCGGCGCTCAGCGACATGGCGAGAACACAGCACAGCAGCACGGCCGCCACCACGCACTGCCACACCCACAGGGCGACGACCGGCTCGCGGACGGGCCAGTCGGCGCGGGTCAGCACGCGTGGCGCCACGGCCGCCGCCAGTCCGCCGAGGACCAGCAACGCGAGCGTGACCATCATGGCGCCACCCTATGAGCGCGCCCCTGCCCGGGGGTACGGCTCGGACGGCGAAGTGACGCAGACCACGGGAACCGCGGACGGTTCACAGCGTGAGCAGCATCGCCAGCATCCCTATCGCCATGGACAACCGGCACGCGGTGGTCAGTTCGCGCCGCCCCGGCCGCTGCGCCGCACCGCACGCCCACGGGCCTTCACTTGTGGCCACGGCCGCCGACACGGGGACGAGGCGCGCCGTGGCCCGCACGGCATAGACGGCGAAGTACACCAGCAACAGCCCGGTCAGCAGCGGAGTGCCCGCCGGCCCGTGCATCGCTCCGCCGTGCCCCGCATGACCGCCGGACGGCGCACCCGCCATCGCGAGCGCCATGTAGACCATCGCGAACGCCCCCACGGCATGGTGCAGTTGGTGCCCCTCCGCCCGCCTCCGGGCCATGACCAGCGCCCGGACTCCCGCGGCGCCGAACACCACGGCGAACAGCACCGCCCCCCACGGCGTGCCCGCCGGCATCCCGGCCGGCAGCGCCATGGCCGCCATGCCCAGGCCCATCAGGGCGTCCCCTCCCGCGGCCCGGCGCTCCCCCGCTGCGCCGGCCCGCATCCCGAACAGGCAGTACGCGCCCGTGGCAGTGCACAGCACGACGAGCAGCCACCCCACCAACGGCGGTCCGTGCACAGCGCACCTCCCCGGACGCACATCCACCCCCGGGAGGCTGCCCACCGCAGCCGCTGCACACGGGAGCGCACAGGCGCACGGCGAGAGCGCAGTGCGAGCGAAAACATGCGCCCGCGCACACGGGTGCGCCCCTGACGGGGCGCACCGCCCCTAGACCCCTAGACCCCCGGCCGGTACCGCAGCGGATGCCCCTCCGGCACCTCTACCACCGCGATGCGCACCCCGTCCGGATCCGCGATCCACATCTCCACCAGTCCCCACGGCTTGGTCTCCGGCGGCTCCAGGACCTGCACCCCGCGCTGCAGGAACTCCCGGTACGCCTGCGCCGCGTCCGCCACCTGGAACCACAGCTCCAGCCCGGGCCCCGGCGGCCCCTCCGCGCGCCCCGAGACCTCCAGGAAGCCGCCGCCCAGGAAGTAGACCGTGCCCCGCTCGGGCCCCGTGCCGAACTCGCGGTAGACCGCGAGCCCCAGTGCCTTGCCGTAGAACTCCCGCGACCGCTCCGGATCGACCGGCCGGAGCAGAACCCTGCTGCTCAGTACGTGGACCATGCCGTGACTGTACGCACAACTGCTCCGTTAGGGTCGTACATACGCCCGAAAGTGCACGGAGAGGATCACGTCATCCATGGAGACCGCCGCCCGTACCGCCGATCTTGCCTTCCGCCCCGCGACCGCCGGCGATGTGCCGGCCCTCGTCTCGCTGATCGAGTCGGCGTACCGCGGTGACGACAGCCGCGCCGGGTGGACGACCGAGGCGGACCTGCTGGAGGGCCAGCGCACCGACCCCGAGGGCGTCATGGCCGTGGTGACGCACGCCGACAGCCGGCTCCTGGTGGCCGAGCGCGACGGCGATCCGATCGCCTGCTGCCACGTCGAACACCGCGGCGGCCACGCCTACTTCGGGATGTTCGCGGTCCGCCCGACCGCCCAGGGCGGCGGCCTGGGCAAGGCCGTGATGGCGGAGGCGGAGCGCGTCGCGCACGAGGAGTGGGGTGTGCGCGAGATGCACATGACCGTCATCCGGCAGCGCGAGGAACTGATCGCCTGGTACGAGCGGCGCGGCTACCGGCGGACCGGGGAGATGAGCCCGTTCCCCTACGGCGACGAGCGGTTCGGCATCCCGCAGCGCACCGACCTGGAGTTCGAGCTGCTGGTCAAGGAACTGGCCTGAGGCGCCGGCCCGAGGTACTGGCCCGGGGCAACGGTTCCGCCGCCCGATCAGTGGCCGGAACGAGCCTAGAACGGCCGGAGGTGTCACAGTGGCTGGAGAGGCCGATTTTCGCTCCTGATCCCTCACAAGAGAGAACGGCACAGGAAAATCGGCGCTCAGGCGGGGGCCCGGCAGGATAATTTGTCGATACATCCCTTGAGCCGGAGAAGCTCGCATGGATACGGTGTCTTAACGCGAGGTTCTCCTGAGGAGGGGTAGTGATGACGGAAATTCTTGCGTCGACGGTGGCGAGGACCGGCATATCGGCCGACGAGCGCGTGATCGATCACCCCGCCTGGGGTGCCCTGAAGGCCGCCGTCGAGCGAATCCGGCCCTGGCAGTCGGCGGACGGCTCCATCGACCTCGCCGCGGCGGACGGACCCCCGGGCGAGCAGGTCCGCGCCGAGGTCGACAAGGTCGTGACCGCGGTGGAACAGCTCTCGCCCCTGGTGCCGCACGACGCCGCCTACCACGCGGCCCTCGCCGCCGACCTGCGCCGCTGGGCCGACGACGGCTTCGGCGTCCCGGACTTCCTGGACTCGCTGCTGGCCTTCCGGCCCGCCGCACAGCGCGCCGACGGCCTGCAGCACCTGGTGCTCTTCCCGATGTACACCCAGAACGGCAACCCCGACCGCAACCTCGAAGCCGTCGTGCTCCGCGTGGTCTGGCCCGAGTGGCTCGCCGAGCTGGAGCGCACCCGCTACGACAACCCGCTGTTCCTCGGCATCACCTTCGAGGACTTCACCTCCGGCTACGACACCAACTCCGCGGTGCTCTTCCCGGAGACCATCGCCGTCCGCGAGGCCCCCGAGCGCTTCACCTGGGGCGGCATCTTCTGCGACCGCGAGGCGGCCCGCTTCCGCCGGGTCACCGAGGCCGCCGTCGGCATCCTCGGCCTGGAGCTCCCCGAGGACATCGCCCGCATGGTCGGCGACCAGCAGCGCTGCCAGCAGGCGTTCGTCCTGTGGGACATGGTCCACGACCGCACCCACAGCCACGGCGACCTGCCCTTCGACCCGTTCATGATCAAGCAGCGGCAGCCGTTCTGGATGTACGGGCTGGAGGAGCTGCGCTGCGACCTCACCGCCTTCAAGGAGGCCGTGAAGCTGGAGACCGACGGCTACGCCCAGGGCCGCGACGTGCAGTACGCCGTGCTCTTCGACCGGATGTTCCGCTTCCCGGTCACCGGCGAGCGCGTGCGCAACTACGACGGCCTCGGCGGCCAGCTGCTCTTCGCCTACCTGCACCGGCACGACGTCGTACGCTGGACGGACAACACCCTGCACATCGACTGGGACCGTGCCCCGCAGGTGACCAACCAGCTGTGCGGAGAGATCGAGAAGCTCTACCGCGACGGCATCGACCGCCCCAAGCTCGTGCACTGGTTCGCCGCCTACGAGCTCGTCTCGTCCTACCTGGCCCCGCACCCCGGCTCCGTATGGGCCAAGGGCCCCGACGCCCTGGACCTGACCCAGCCGCCGCGCAAGCTCGTCGACGACGTGCTGCCGGACGAATTCCCGCTCAGCATGTTCTACGAGGCCCTTGCCAAGAAGCTGCGAGGCGTGATCGCCTCCACGAAGGGGATCACGGCGGACAGCGGCGAGCGGGTCGCCGCGTGAGCAGCAGCGAGAAAGAGGCGACGATCATGAGCACTCCGACGAACGGCAATGGCCGGCTGGACGGCGCGGTCGTGGCGGTGGCGGGAGCGGCCGGGCCTGCGGGCCGGGCGGCCCTGCTGCGCCTGGCCGAGGCCGGGGCGACCGTGGTCGCCGCCGATGCGGACGCGGCCCGCCTGGCCGAGGCCGTGGACGCAGCCCGGTACGCGCACGGCGGGGCCACCGTCACCGGTGACACCGTGGACCTGCTCGACCTCGACGCGGCCCGCGCCTGGGCGGACCGCACCGAGAAGGAGTTCGGCCGCGTCGACGGCCTGGTCCACCTGGTGGGCGGCTGGCGCGGCTCGGCCACGTTCGCCGAGACCGACCTCGAGGACTGGGCCCTGCTGGAGAAGCTGCTCATCCGCACCGTCCAGCACACCTCGCTGGCCTTCGAGGCGCCGCTGGCCCGCAGCGGCCGCGGCCGCTACCTGCTGATCAGCGCCGAGGGCGCGAGCAAGCCCACCGCGGGCAACGCCGCCTACGCCGCCTCCAAGGCCGCCGCCGAGGCGTGGACGCTCGCGCTCGCCGACTCCTTCCGCAAGGCGGGGGGCGACAGCGCCCCGCCGGCCGCCGCCGCGATCCTCATCGTCAAGGCACTGGTGCACGACGCCATGCGCGCCGAGCGCCCGAACGCGAAATTCGCCGGCTTCACGGACGTCAAGGACCTGGCCCAGGCCATCGTCGGCGTCTGGGACAAGCCCGCACAGGAAGTGAACGGAACCCGTCTGTGGCTGACTCCGCACGCGTGAACGACACCCCCTCGACAACCGACGCCATACGCCGCCACGACCCCGCGCTGCGTGGTTTCGCCAGCGACAACTACGCGGGCGCGCACCCCGAGGTGCTCGCCGCGCTGGCCCTGGCGAACGACGGTCACCAGGTCGCGTACGGGGAGGACGCGTACACCGCGCACCTCCAGGAGGTGATGCGCCGTCACTTCGGGCCGACGGCCGAGGTGTTCCCGGTCTTCAACGGCACAGGAGCCAACGTCGTCGCCCTCCAGGCGGCGACGGAGCGGTGGGGCGCGGTCGTCTGCGCCTCCACCGCGCACATCCACGTCGACGAGTGCGGCGCGCCCGAGCGGGTCGGCGGCCTCAAGCTGCTGACCGTCCCGACCGAGCACGGCAAGCTCACCCCCGAGCTCATCGACACCGAGGCCTACGGCTGGGACGACGAGCACCGGGCCCAGCCGCAGATCGTCTCGATCACCCAGACCACCGAACTCGGCACCTGCTACACGCCGGAGGAGATCCGGGAGATCTGCGACCACGCCCACGAGCGCGGCATGAAGGTCCACGTCGACGGCTCCCGGCTGGCCAACGCCGCGGCCTCGCTCGGCCTGCCGCTGCGCGCGTTCACCACCGACGCCGGGGTGGACCTGCTGTCCTTCGGCGGGACCAAGAACGGCCTGGTCTTCGGCGAGTGCGTGGTCGTCCTGAACCCGGACGCGGTGCGGGCGATGAAGCATCTGCGCAAGCTGTCCATGCAGCTCGCCTCCAAGATGCGGTTCGTCTCCGTGCAGTTCGAGGCGCTGCTGGCCGGCGACCTGTGGCTGCGCAGTGCCACGCACGCCAACGCGATGGCGGCGCGGCTCGCCGAGGGCGTGCGGTCCGTCGACGGTGTGGAGATCCTGCACCCGGTGCAGTCCAACGCCGTCTTCGCCCGGCTCCCGCACGACGTGAGCGAGCGGCTGCAGAAGCGCTACCGCTTCTACTTCTGGGACGAGACGGCGGGCGACGTCCGCTGGATGTGCTCCTTCGACACGACCGAGGCGGACGTGGACGCGTTCGTGGCGGCGGTGAAGGAAGAGATGGCGAAGCGCTGAGCGCTTTGCTGGAGGCGCGGAGACGGTATCCCGCGCCCCGAAAGGGGCGCGGGGAACTGCGCGACCAGCCCAAGACGGCCCGCGCCTTCCGACGAACCGCTCAGCGGCAGCCCTCGGCGTGGACAGGGACCGGCGCCGTCCCGCCCAGGTGCGCCGGCACCCACCACGTGTCGTCGGAGTTCCGCGGCCGCACCGGATAGGACCGCTGCGCCGCCTCCAGCAGCTCCTGCACCCGCCCCCGCAGCCGCTCGGTGACGGTCTCCGCCGACTCCGCCGGATCGGCGGTGAGCGGCTCGCCCACCCGTATCGTCACCGGGATGTGGTTGCGGCCGAAGTCGCGCTTGTGACCCTTGGTCCACAGGCGCTGCGTCCCCCACAGGGCCATCGGCAGCAGCGGCACCCCGGCCTCCTGGGCCAGCCGGGCCGCGCCGGACTTGAAGTTCTTCAGCGTGAACGACTGGGAGATCGTCGCCTCCGGGAAGACGCCGATGATTTCGCCCGCGCGCAGCGAGGCGAGCGCGTGCTTGTACGCGTCCAGGCCCGCCGCCCGGTCGACCGGGATGTGCTTCATCGCCCGCATCAGCGGCCCGGAGACCTTGTGCCGGAAGACCGACTCCTTCGCCATGAAGCGCACCAGCCGCTTGGCCGGACGCGCGGCGAGGCCGCAGAAGACGAAGTCCAGGTATCCGATGTGGTTGCTCACCAGAACCGCCCCGCCGCGCTGCGGGATGTGCTCGGTCCCCTTGATGTCGAAGCGCAGGTCCAGCGCCTTGAACATGGTGCGGGCGGCGCCGATCACCGGGGGATAGACGAGCTCTGCCATATCGGGAAGGTCCTTCCGGGCCAGGGGAGGGTGCTCCCGGCTGAAATTCTGAAGTTACGCGGCCGTAGGGTTCCGGCTTTCGCCAGATCGTGCCTGAATGCCCGGCCTGCGGGCCAGCCAGGACGCCCCCGGGGCCGGGAGATCCTCGTCACGTCGGCTTGTGCGGATGTGCGGAAGCTACACCCCCGGTCGCTTTCGGGAAATTTCTCCGGCGCGTCCGGTGCTGCAGGATGGCAACGGACCGGACACGGTGACGGACCCGAGGGGTCCAGGGAGGGACGAAGGTGGAGGGGCACCGGAGCGAGGAGCGCCTGAGCGCTGCCGAGATCGGCACGGAGCTGGGGGAACGGGCCACGCTCGTGCAGTTCTCCACGGCCTTCTGCCAGCCCTGCCGGGCGACCAGGCGGGTGCTCGCGGACGTGGCGGCCATGGTGGACGGCGTCGCGCACTGCGAGATCGACGCGGAAGCGCGGCTGGAACTGGTCCGTTCCCTGCGGATCGACGCGACGCCGACCGTGTTCGTGCTGGACACCGAAGGCCGGGTGGTGCGGCGGGCAACCGGCCTGCCGCGCAAGGCCGATGTGATCGCCGCACTGGGCGCGGCGATCCGCCCCTCCCACAGCCAAAGGACGGCTTGATGACGGCCTCGCCCGAGCTCGGCGCACACCCTTCCGGTTCCCTCCCCGACGCTCCGGGCCTGCTGCGCTCGGTCTTCCGCCGGCACGCGGCCGGCGTCGCCGTGATCACCGCGCACGGCCCGCGGCCCGCCGGCTTCACCGCCACCTCGCTCACCTCGGTGGCCGCGGAGCCGCCGCTGGTCTCCTTCGGCGTCGGCACCGGGTCCTCCAGCTGGCCCGTCATCGCCGACGCGGAGCACGTGGGGGTGCACATACTCGGCGAGCACCAGAGCGAGTTGGCGGCCACCTTCGCCCGCAGCGGCGCCGACCGCTTCGCCCCGCCCACCCGCTGGCGCACCGGTCCGCACGGGGTGCCGCTGCTGGAGGGCGTGCTGGCCTGGATGGTGTGCCGGGTGGTGGCCCGGGTGCCCGCGGGGGACCACCGGGTCGTGCTCGCGGAGGCGGTCGCCGGGGACCCCACCGGGGACGGCCGTCCGCTCCTCTACCACCAGGGGCGTTTCAACGGTCTGCGGGACTGATACGTCCCTGCCGTGCGCGTTGGACAGATCACAGCCGCCCTCCCTTGCGCTCGGTCGGAACGCTCGATGTACTGACGAGTAACATTCCGCTCGGGGCGATGGTCGTGACGATCACCGCACCGGCCCGGAATCCGCCCCACAAGGCGCCTATGCTGCCTGCCAAGGCAGCTTGATAGAGACGATGCAGTAGGAGAGCCGGCGTGAGCTTGAGGATCGTTGTCTGTGTGAAGTACGTGCCCGACGCCACCGGCGACCGGCACTTCGCCGAGGACCTGACCGTCGACCGCGACGACGTGGACGGCCTGCTCTCGGAGCTCGACGAGTACGCGGTCGAGCAGGCGCTGCAGATCTCGGAGGAGGCAGACTCCAACGGGGGGGCGGAGATCACCGTCCTGACGATCGGCCCCGAGGACGCCAAGGACGCGCTGCGCAAGGCCCTGTCCATGGGCGCCGACAAGGCCGTCCACGTCGAGGACGACGACCTGCACGGCACCGACGCGCTGGGCACCTCGCTGGTGCTGGCCAAGGCCGTCGAGCACGTCGGCTACGACCTGGTCATCTGCGGCATGGCCTCCACCGACGGCGGCATGGGCGTGCTCCCGGCGATGCTCGCCGAGCGCCTGGGCGTCCCGCAGGTCACCCTCCTCTCCGAGGTCGCCGTCGAGGACGGCAAGGTGACCGGCCGCCGTGACGGCGACGCCGCGAGCGAGCAGTTGGAGGCCTCCCTCCCGGCCGTCGTGTCCGTCACCGACCAGTCCGGCGAGGCCCGTTACCCCTCCTTCAAGGGCATCATGGCCGCCAAGAAGAAGCCGGTGGAGTCCCTGGACCTCTCCGACCTCGGCATCGAGGCGGACGAGGTCGGCCTGGGGGGCGCCTGGACCAAGGTCGACGAGGCCACGGAGCGCCCGGCCCGCACGGCCGGCCAGATCGTCAAGGACGAGGGCGAGGGCGGCAAGCAGCTCGCCGAGTTCCTCGCGGGCCAGAAGTTCATCTGACCCGCAACTCCCCTCACCGCCCTCATACTTCCCGCAGGAGAGCAACACCATGGCTGAAGTCCTCGTCTACGTCGACCACGTGGACGGCGCCGTCCGCAAGCCCACCCTCGAACTGCTCACCCTCGCCCGCCGCATCGGCGAGCCCGTCGCCGTGGCCCTCGGTGCCGGCGCGGACGCCACCGCCGCGACGCTGGCCGAGTACGGCGCGGTCAAGGTCCTCACCGCCGACGCGCCCGAGTTCGCCGACTACCTGGTCGTCCCGAAGGTGGACGCGCTCCAGGCCGCGTTCGAGGCCGTCTCCCCGGCCGCCGTCCTCGTCCCGTCCTCCGCCGAGGGCAAGGAGATCGCGGCCCGCCTCGCCGTCCGCACCGGCTCCGGCATCATCACCGACGCGGTCGACCTGGAGGCCGGCGCCGAGGGCCCGGTGGCCACGCAGTCCGTCTTCGCGGCCTCGTACTCCACCAAGTCCCGCGTCACCAAGGGCACCCCGGTCATCACCGTCAAGCCCAACTCCGCCGCCCCGGAGGCCGCCCCGGCCGCCGGCACGGTCGAGGCGCTGGCCGTGACCTTCGGCGAGAAGTCCACCGGCACCAAGGTCGTCTCCCGCACCCCGCGCGAGTCCACCGGCCGCCCCGAGCTGACCGAGGCCGCGATCGTGGTCTCCGGCGGCCGCGGCGTCAACGGCGCCGAGAACTTCCCGCTCATCGAGGCCCTGGCCGACTCGCTCGGCGCGGCCGTCGGCGCCTCGCGCGCCGCGGTGGACGCCGGCTGGTACCCGCACACCAACCAGGTCGGCCAGACCGGCAAGTCGGTCTCGCCGCAGCTGTACATCGCGGCGGGCATCTCCGGCGCGATCCAGCACCGGGCCGGCATGCAGACCTCGAAGACGATCGTCGCCATCAACAAGGACGCCGAGGCCCCGATCTTCGAGCTGGTCGACTACGGCATCGTCGGCGACCTCTTCGAGGTCGTCCCGCAGCTGACGGAGGAGATCAAGGTCCGCAAGGGCTGATCGCCTCAGGGTTGTATCGGACCCCGCTCCGGCCGAAGGGCCGGAGCGGGGCCTTTGTCTGTCAGCTGCTGCGCGTCAGGCGAGCGCAGCCTCGACCAGCCCCAGCGAACCGGGCCCGTCCGTCACCCCGATCAGCCGCAGGCCCGCACGCTCGAAGAGCCGGCGGAAGTCCTCACGGGTGCGGTGCTGCGCCCCGGGCTCGCAGATGACCATCATCTCGAGGTCGATGAGCTTGGACAGCGACGGTTGCCGCGGGTCGTCGGGGATCAGGTACTCGGCGAACAACACCCGGCCGTCCTCGGACCGCAGCTGCGCACGGCAGTTGGAGAGGATACGGACCACGTCCGTGTCGTCCCAGTTGTGGATGACCTGGGAGAAGAGATAGGCGTCGCCGCCGGCCGGTACGGAGTCGAGGAAGCTGCCGCCGACGAGTTCGCAGCGGTCGAGCACGCCGGCCTCCACCAGGGGCTGCCCGGCACGTTCGACGACGTGCGGCAGGTCGTAGAGCACCCCGCGCACCCGGGGGTTCGCCGACAGAACGGCCGCGAGCAGGGCGCCGCGCCCGCCGCCGCAGTCGACGACCGTGCCGAAGCGGCCGAAGTCGTAGCGCTGCACGATCGGGGCGGTGAGCCGGGTCGCGATGGAGGTCATCTCGACATCGAGCGACTCGGCGTCGTCAGGGTGTTCACTGAGGTACTCGAACCCGCTCTTGCCGAAGGCGAGGTCGAAGCCGGAGCGCCCGGTGCGCAGCACCTCCAGCAACTGCCCCCAGGCGGCGCGGTGGTAGGGCCGGGCGAACTTGTGCGCCCAGCCGCGCATGGAGCCGTGGATGTCCTCGCGCAGCAGCTCGCCGACGGGGGTGAGGGCGAAGCGGCGGTCCGGCAGCTCCTCGAAGACCTGCGCGTCCGCGAGCGCGCGCAGCAGCCGGTAGAGGTTGGTCTCGTCCGCGCCGACCGCCTTGGCGATCTCGCTCACCGGCCGCGGCCCGGCGGCCATTTCGTCGGCGACCCCGAGCGTCGCCGCCGCGCTGAGCGCCTGGGCGATCCAGGCACCACTGGTGAGCTGCATCATCCGTGCCACCGGGTCGGCCACGGCGCCCGGCAGGGCGGCGGCGTCGGTGGGGTGAAGCGGCTCCGTACCGTGTTCGGGTCTGTTCATGGCGTGATCATGCCATCGGGTGATCGGGCACGGTAGGCGCGATACGGCTGTTGGCCGGAGTTCGGCCGGGCGTTGTCGATTTCCGATCTTTGCGGGGCGAGGAGGTGGGGTGAGGTGGTAAAGGGGTCGTTGTCGTACCCCTGTGGCAGTCTCGCCGTATGCCTTCCGAGAGCCGTGTCGACTTCGTCGAGATGACCGATGCCAGCACCGTCGCCCCCGAACTCCGGGACGAGTTGACCGCCTGCTGGGTGGCCGTCACCAATGCCGGCGGGGCCGCCGGGTTCCCGTTCCCGCCGGTCGACGCCGCAGAGGTCGCACCGGTGATGGACAAGCTCATAGGCCGCCTCGACCCGGAGCGGACCCGGCTCGTGACGGCGCGGGTCGGCGGCGCACTTGCCGGATGGGTGGCGCTGAACCGCGACCCGTACCGGCTGGTCGGTCATTGGGCGACGATCAACCACCTCCAGACCCACCCCGCCTTCCGAGGGCGGGGCATCGGCTCGGCGCTGGTGGCCGAGGTGCGCCGAATCGCCCGCGACGAACTGGGACTTGAGCAACTGCACCTCGCGGCCCGGGGAGGCGAGGGGCTGGAGCGCTTCTACGAACGCCTGGGCTGGCGGGAAGTCGGCCGCTGGCCGGGGGCGTTGCGGCTGGGGGAGGGGGACACGCGGGACGAGGTGCTGATGATGCTGGCGCCGCTGTAGGCCCGGCCGGCGGTGCGTGCCCGGAACCAGGCGTGTGGTTCCGGCGGATCCCGGGCAAGGGCCTCGGCATGCGAAGACGAGGCGGCACGAAGACGGGACCGGCGAGGACCGTGGACGGGCGCGCATGCGGCTTCGGCGACGGTCCCGCAGAGGCCGGGTGCGGGACGCCCGGCCCGGGGCCGTGCGAGGAGTGCAGCGCCGAGTGCGGGGGCTTCCCCGACTGCCCTGCGCCTGCCTTGGCGGCGGCCGGTGCGTCGTCCGGTGCATCATCCGGACAAGGACGTTTGTCGCCGGTCAGCCACCGTCGAGGATGCGCTGTTTGGAAGGCCGAGGGGGCGGACGGGGCGTTCGCCGTCAAGTACGGATACGGCGCAGGAATGGACGCCGTCATCAGGGAGGCGGCGGCTCTGGCCGCACTTCCCGGGTATGCGATCGTTGCTGCGGGCCGCCGGCCCGGGGGCGCCTGGTGCGTGGCGCCTTGGTACGAGGGTGCGCCGTGCTGGCGTTGTTATGTGCCCTTGCGTGCACGACAGCAGAAGGCTCTACCGGCCGAGGCCGTGGCACTGTGCCAGGAGACGGCACGGCTGCACGAGTTGGGCTGGATCCACGGCGACATCCAACCGGCCCACGTCATCCACACCCGCCTCGGCATCCGCCTGATCGACTTCGGCTGGGCACGCCGAGCGACCAGCACTCCCGACCGACCCGCCTACCGGGGAGGCATCAGCCACCTGACGGCTCCTGAGACCGCCCGCGCGATCGCCCGGGGCCGACCGACGGCCAGCACGTGCAACACCGACGTCTTCGCGTTGGCAGGAACGCTGTGGGCCTGCCTTGCAGGCCGCTGGCCGGTCGATTACGGGGCATCCGGGCTGCCGCCGCATCACACTCCCGAACAACGCCGCACCGTGCTGGCGAACCGGAGCTTCCGCCTGACGGGACCGCTGCCGCACACAGCCCTGCAGGATCTCTTGCGCACGGCGCTCCTGTCCGCCCCGGCCGACAGGCCGACGGCGGCGGAGCTTGCGGGGCAGTTGGGGCGTTTATGACGGCTGTTGCGATACCCGCCGGAAGATCACTACCAGGGCTGTGCATACTTGCGTTCGACATTTTGGTCTTTGCGTAAGGAACCATTCGTGCACGTTCGCCCCCGTCGCGTTGCCTTTGCGACTCTGGCTGCCTCGTCGCTCCTGCTGCTGTCCGCCTGCGACGGGGGCTCAGCCTCCGCCGGCAAGAAGGACGACAAGGGCGCGCCGTCGGCCCCGCCCGCGCCGGTCTCCATCAGCGCCGAGCAGGCGGAACAGGCCCTCGTCGCGCTGGGGGACCTGCCGGCCGGGTGGAAGCTGGAGGCGAACACGGGCCTGGACAAGTCGCAGGGCGCGGACGACGACATGGTGACGGGCGCCAAGCCGTTGTGCGCACCGATCACCGCCGTTCTCAACAGTGGACGGCTGGAGGCGGACTACAAGGCCAATGCCCAGGAGGTCTTCACCAAGAAGGGCGACCAGACCACCGTGGCGCAGGACGTCAGCGGCTACCCGCGGGCCCAGGCGGAGAGGGCCATGGCCGGGTTGCGGACGGCCGTCGAGCAGTGCGGAACCTTCACCGGAAAGCAGGCCGGCAAGAAGGCCACGGTGACGGTGAAGAAGGCGGCCGAGCAGCCGAAGTACGGCGACGATTCCCTCCGTTACACCATCAAGATCGTCCAGGGCGACCTGCAGATGGACTTCGACATGGGCACGGTCCGCAGCCACGGTGCGATCACGACGGTGCTGAACAACTACTCGGACCGCGGCGACCGCGGCCTGGAGGCGTTCACCAAGGCCCTGTCCAAGGCGGCCGAGAAGCTGGGCGCTGCAGCGGCGAAGACGGCTTGATCGGGCGCCACGCGGAATGCTGCACTCCGGCAGCGGAAATCCTCATTCCTACGGTCCAGGAATCGGGGTTTCCGCTGCCGGAGGAGGGACTTCCGGGTAGGACATGGCTGGGTCCCTCAGGATTTGCGGTCGTCCTCGCCGAGGGCTGAGCGAAGCCAGTCCAGGGGTTCGGAAGCGAGGAGCGCATCCGCCAGAGCGATGCCCGACTTGGTGACGAGCCGGGTTCGGCTGTTGTCGATCCAGCGCTGGGCGTTGGCGTAGCCCTGGGCTCGATATTCGATGCCTTGGAGCAGGCACTCCAGCTTGTCGGCATCGCGGGCGCAGACAGCCTCGGGCGTGTCCTTGTCCTCGTATTCGGCGACGACTGAGCGGATGGCTTCCGCGAGCACGTCAGGCATGCCCGCGATCTGGTCGGCGGTGACGTCGCGCGGGTCCACAGCATCCGCGTACTTCTTGCCCAGGTGATTGACGTCGCCAGTGCGGCTCTCCTGGCTGTCGTGCCAGACAGCCAGGAGAGCGGCCCGAGCAGGGTCGGCACCTTCGAGCTTGGCGATGACGGAGGCGATCAGCGAGGTCCGCCAGGAATGCTCGGCGACGCTCTCCGGGTCGCGGACACCGGCCATCCACCAGCCGGTGCGGCGCGATTGCTTGAGCGTGCCGGCTTCGAACAGGAAATGTGCCACCGCCGTGAGGTTGCCGGCCATCCCGTAACCCTCCCATGTCCGGATGGTCACGCCTCGGCGAGGCGGACCGCGTATCGGATCCCTTCGAGCTCCCGGCGTGAGCGTGCCGAGTTCTGGGCTCCATCCAACAGGATCTCCAGACGGTCGCGCAGGACCCCGGCTCCGACCGTTCCGTCATGCAGCAGCCTGGGCCGTGCAGCGAGCAGGGCCCAGAGGGTGTGGACGTACAGGTCCAAGTAGCCGTAGCCGGGCGTGAGTCGGCCGATCAGGTGGTGGAGGAGCCGGTGCCCGGACCAGGGACCGGGTTTGCCGAGAGCGATGAAGTCGTCGGTGAGTTCGGTGGTGGTGGACTCGCCGACCCAGTAGGCCCAGTAGTTGAGGTTGGCGGATTCGCCTGCGTCGTTGTCGATGAGCTTGTGTTCGATGAAGTGGTGAATGCGGTCACGGTCTTTGTGACGACAGGCAACCGTGGCAACCGACCGTGCATTCAGCCATTCCTGAAGCCAGCCATCAGGGCGCTCCCGGTGCTGTTGATGGGCCAGCCAGTCGATTGTGTCGGGTTGGGAGTCGTAGCCGCTCAGGTAGAGGGCCTGGCGCCTGAGGAGAAAACTGCTGGGCCCACGGGCTTCCTCGGCGGTGCGGCGCATCCGGTCGTAGAAGCAACGCCGTTCATCCGCAGTGAGTTCGGGTCTGCTCGGTGTCGGCCCGCGGCGCGGACGGGGTGGCTGGGACACGCGCTTCACCAATGCCGGAGCGTGACCGCTCAGCGGCCAGGTGAGGAACTCGACAAGGTCATGTTGCATCACCCAGGCCCCCAACGGACTGCTGGAGGCTGCGGTCCTGCCGTCCAGCACACCCGTCAGGAGAACGTCCGCTTCCATGGCCCGGTCGAGCGCAGTCAGCAGGGACGAATCGGCTCCCATCCGGAGCAGCCGGTGACGGTGGGCGAGCGCGTGCCCGACCGGGATCGCTGTCAATGGCCGACGGCCGGTCTCCCATCCGGCCACTGTGTCGTGCGAGACCCCGAACCGCTCCGCGAAGACATCACGAGTCAGGTGGAGGTGCTCACGGACCAGGCGGAACACGAAGCCCGAGATCACCCCGCCGCGTGACCGTGCAGCGTAACCCTGACTGCCAGTGAGGGTTTCACGATGCCTGGCTGCCATACCAGCGTCCTCAAATCCCTGGGCCTGCCGACTACCCGTACGGACAGTCACTGCAGGCGAGCACCGCCACTCCGTACGGTCGTACCGAGTGATATCAGCCAACGACTCAACGTAGTTGAGAGGTGTGTCGTGCAGGTCAGGAACGTAAATCTTCAGCCGAGCGGTGGTCCGGGAGCGGAGGAGGTGACGATGTCGTCGGCTACCTGTCCGACGCTGCCCGTCGATCCCCGCTTCTGCCAGGGAGCAGCCCTCTGGCTCGTTTCCCGGGAGCTGCGTCCGAGTGACGCACGCGAATCGTGGACGAGGGGAGTGACCGCCACACTCCAAGTGGGCATGCACTTCGACGTCGTCCAACTGCCTTCCGGCATCGTGGAGAACGGCATCTGCGGCATCAAGGACCAGACGGCAATCGCCGACCATTTCCGTGCGGTCGGCATCACCAGCGCCGTTATCGTCTCGCGGACGCAGACCCGTTACTGCCTGCTCGTACCGCCGAACGCTGCCCGGGATTGGGCGGAGCCCGGCACGCAGTGCATCGGCAGCGAGCACCCCACCAACTACCTCGGGGTACCAGCCCCCACGCGCCGCGAGCCGCCCGGGGCCTACTGGCTCATGCCGGCACCGGAGGACAGCCATATGCTCTGCGATCCGGCGAACGTCCGCCTGCTCATCAGCAAGGCCGGGAGGCGGCAGGGGCAGGCTCGGTGAGCGAGCAGTGCGCGTGGTGCAAGAAGCCGACGACTGAGGCCACGGCGGTCGATATCGTCGAGGGCGACCACGTGGCAAGAAAGATCTACACCTGCCCCGACTGCATGACGAGGCACCGGCTCATGCGGCTCCATGGCCGTGCGGCCGTAAACCATCTTCGAAGGTCCTGACCCGGGCCTCGGTCAACGCGAACACTCGTCCAGAGGCGGGAACAGGCAGGTCAGCCGCGCCGGGGGCATCCGGACACGCCCCGCCCGTGGTGCCGTTCAGAAGCCGCCCCGGCCTGCCATGGCCGGGGCGTCCGGCAGCTCCACCCTGCTGCTCACCTCCCGCCCCGCCTTCAGCATCAGGTCCAGCAGGAACCGCCGCGACAGCAGGCCGTTGCGCAGCCGCAGCCCCAATGCCGTGCCCGGTGCGAGGAACTTGCCCGTGCGGTCGCCGCCCTTCTGGCAGCCCTGGGCGTAGGTGCGCAGTGCGGACTCGTACCGGCGGAAGGCCGTCCGGTGGTCGCCGTCGGATCGGGCGAGTTCGGTGGCGAGGACGTAGGCGGACACCACCGCCGTGCCCGTGCCCATGCCGCCGATGGTTGCGCCGCACGCCGCGTCGCCGACGAGGGCGATCCGGCCCTTGGACCATGCGGGCACGTCCGCCCGGCTGATCGAGTCGAAGTACAGCTCCGGCGCCGCCCGCAGGGAGTCCAGCAGGCGCGGCACCTCCCACCCCAGGCCCGCGAAGGCGTCGGCCACGAGTCGCTTCTGCTGCTCCGGGTCGTGGCGGTCGTACGTCAGCTCGGGGGCGGCGAAGACGAAGAAGGCCCCCGCCCGGTCCGGGGTGTGGTGGTCGACGCCGACGGAGGCGAGCCGGCCCGGTGTGTTGAGGCCGACCGAACCCTCCCTCAGGCCCAGGTGGTTGGGCAGCTCCCAGGTGGCGGCGTAGTAGCCGAGATGACTCACGTACGACTGCTCGGGGCCGAAGGCGATGCGGCGGACGTTCGAGTGGAGTCCGTCCGCGCCGATCACCAGGTCGAACTCGCGCGGGGCGCCGTGCCGGAAGTCGGCGCGGACCCCGGTCGCGGTCTCCGTGAGGGCGGTGACCGAGTCGCCGAAGACGTACTCCGTGTGCGGGAGGCTGTGCTCGTACAGCACCCGCGCCAGGTCGCCGCGCAGTACCTCCAGGTCGCCGCCCGCGAACTCGCTGGGAAGATGGAGCAGTTGGCGGCCGTCGGCGTCGACGAAGTGCATCGGGCTGCCGCCGGTCCGGATCCGGCGCAGGTCCGGGAGGATTCCCATGCGCTCCAGGACCGTCATGTGGGTCTCGCCGCGGAAGTCGACGGCCTGGCCGCCGACCCGCAGGGCCGGGGCCAGTTCCACGACCGTCGGCTCGTAGCCGTAGCGCCCCAGCCAGTAGGCGAGCGCCGGTCCCGCGATGCTCGCGCCGGAGATGAGGACGGTCTTGGCTCGGGGGTTGTTGCTGCTGGTGGTCATGGGGGTCCCCTCCCGTTGGGTGCCGAAAAACTGTGTCCGTCGGACTCAGTAATTACTGTGTACCTTAGACGCAGTTCTGTTGGTCCGGCAAGCACGAAGACGGGGAGAGACGTTCATGGGCGGCAAGGAACACGCCGACACGGTGCGGTTGCTGTGGGGGCCCCACCCCGGGCCCGCCCGGGGGCCCAAGCGGACGCTCGACCTCGGTCGTATCGCGCAGGCCGGGATCGAGGTCGCCGACACCGAAGGCCTGGACGCCGTGTCCATGCAGCGGGTCGCCGCCCTGCTGGGCGTCACCAAGATGGCGCTCTACCGGTACGTGCCCGGCAAGGCCGAGCTCATCGCCCTCATGGTGGACGCCTCGCTCGGCCCCGCCCCGGCCCCCGTCGAAGGCGACTGGCGGGCGCAGCTCGACGACTGGGCGCGGCGGCTGTTCACGGCCTTCCGGCTGCACCCCTGGGTGCTGGACGTCACCGTCGGCCCCCGCATCATGGGACCCGCGGAGCTGTCCTGGATGGAGCGGGCCGTGGCCGCACTGGACGGTACGCACCTCGCCGGTGCCCAACGGATGGATGCCGTCGTCCTGTTGGTCAACCATGCGCGCGGCATCGCCGCCCAGGCCCGCACGGCGGGGCCGGAGGGCACCGGGCCCGAGCAGGAACTCGGCCTCGCCCTCGCCCAGTTGATGCAGGAGCACGGCGAGCGGTTCCCAGCCGTCGCCGCGGCCTTCGCCTCGGCGGCGGAACCCGGCGGGGGGCAGGACCAGGCCTGGGAGTTCGGGCTGGAGCGCATTCTGGACGGCCTGGCCGTGTTCATCGAAGACGTTTTCACCGAAGACGTCTTCATCGAAGAAAGGTGAGCTCGGCGGCCCGGCTCCAGCGGCCGCAAATTCGGTAGCCCCGGGGAGACGGGTCTCGCTAGCGTCGTGCGGTGACGTACGAGAGTCCGCTCGCCTACCTGCTCGGCCTCGAAGGCCTCGCCCTGCTGCGTTCGTTCACCGGCGAGCGTGACCGCGAGTTCGCCGACGCCCGCATCGCCGAGATCCGTGAGCTGCTCGACGACGCGTCGTTGGCCGACGCGGCCGTGGACGTCGCCCGGGTGAGCACAGTGGACGGCTACCGGGTCTGGTCGCAGACCTACGACGGCCCCAACACGGCGTTCGGCATCGACGAGCCGGTGATCGGGGGGATCGTCGACGCGCTGCCGGCCGGTACCGCCCTGGACGCCGCGTGCGGCACCGGCCGGATCGCGGCCCTGCTGGCCGGGCGCGGCCACCGGGTCCTCGGCGTCGACAGTTCGCCGGACATGCTCGCGCAGGCGCGTACACGCGTGCCCGACGGCGACTTCCGCCTCGGCGACCTGGGCCGGCTGCCCGTGGCTGACGACACCGCGGACCTCGTCGTCTGCTCCCTGGCGCTGACGCACGTGCCCGATCTTCGGCCGGTACTGGCGGAGTTCGCCAGGGTGCTGCGCCCGGGCGGGCACCTGGTGACCTCCGACGTGCACCCCGAGCGGGTGGCGCGCGGCGCGGTTCCGCCGGTGCGTCTGCCGGACGGGACGCCGGGGCGCGTGGCGAGCCACTGCCACTCGGCCGGGGACTACGTGCGCGCCGCGCTCGCGGCGGGACTGCAGGTCCGGCGCTGCGAGGAGCCGCCGATACCGGCCGGTCGGCGGCCCGAGCCGCAGGATGCGCCGCGAACGCGCGCGACCGGACCGGTGCCGTGGGAGCTGTGGCCTTGGGGGCTGGCGGATCTGGTGCCGGAGGCGGCGGAGGCGGCAGCTGCCGGTGTACCGGCGGAAATCATCTGGCACTTTCAGTCGACGGGGCCCTGAGGGCCGCCCACCGCGGTGTTGACCCCCTCCGCCCCCGCCGTTAACTTCGCCGCACGGATGGTCATTTCCGTGCAGCGGAAACCTGGAGGGCAGCGGCATGGGACAGCAGCGGCACACGATCACGACGACCTTCGCCCCCGCCCTCCCCGCACGCATCGCCGCCTCCCTCGCCCGCGTCGACGCCGAGCTCGCCCGCCGCTATCCGGGCGACCCCGGCACCCGGCAGCCCGTGCACACCGTCTACGTCCCCGTCGACGCCTTCGCGGCCGGCACCGTCCGTTCCTGGGGCGACCGCGCACTCGCCGCCCTTGATGAACACGCGGCCGATGCGCGGGAATTCGGTGCCGTCCTGGGCCTGCCCGACGGCCTCGCCGCCCCGGTCTACGAGCGCGTCCGCGCCAAGCTGCAGCGCGAGCCCGTAGAAGATCTCCGGATCGACTTCGAGGACGGGTACGGACACCGTCCCGACACCGAGGAGGACGCGGCCGCCGCCCGTGCCGCGCGTCTCGTGGCCGAGGCGTACGAACAAGGCACGGCAGCCCCGTACATGGGGATCCGCATGAAGTGCATGGAGGCCCCCGTCCGCGACCGTGGCATCCGTACCCTCGACATCTTCCTCACCGGGCTCATGGAGGCCGGCGGGCTGCCGGACGGGATCGTCCTCACCCTGCCCAAGGTCACGTACCCCGAACAGGTTGCTGCCCTGGTGCAGTTGGCGGAGGAGTTCGAGAAGGCGCGCGGGCTCGCGGCCGGCCGGATCCGGTTCGAGATACAGGTCGAGACCACCCAGGCTGTGCTCGGCGCCGACGGGCGCGTCACCGTGGCCCGGCTCATCGAGGCCGGCGGCGGACGCGTCACCTCCCTCCACTACGGCACCTTCGACTACAGCGCCGCATGCGGAGTGAGCCCCGCCCACCAGTCGCCCGACCACCCGGTGGCCGATCACGCCAAGGCCGTCATGCAGGTGGCCGCCGCAGGTACCGGTGTGCGGCTGTCGGACGGGTCGACGAACGTGCTGCCCGTCGGGACGACCGAGCGCGTGCACGAGGCCTGGCGGCTGCATCACCGGCTCGTCCGGCGGTCGTTGGCCCGCGCCTACTACCAGGGCTGGGACATGCACCCTGCCCACCTGCCCACGCGCTACGCGGCCGTCTACTACTTCTACCGAGAAGGGCTGGAGCAGGCCGCGGCCCGTCTTGCCGCCTACGTCGGGGAGGCGACGGGCGGCGACGTACTCGACGAACCCGCCACCGCCCGCGCGCTCAGCAGCCATCTGCTGCGCGGGCTCGACTGCGGTGCGATCGACGAGTCGGAGGTTGCCGCGCCGGCCTGGGGGGAGATCGAGCGGCTGGCCGGGCGGGTCCGGCGATCTGAGTAGGAGAGCGGATAGGCAACCGCGGCCCCGTCGACCAGGATGGGCGGCATGACCGAAAGAACCGACATCGTACGTGTCCGAGACGGCAGAGGCGTGCTCGTTCTCAGCATCCTCGTGCTGGTGGCACTCTTCCTGGCGCCCAGTCTGTGGGTATGGTCGCAGGCCCTCGACCTGGTCCGGCACCCGTCGTCGTTCGACTGGAAGAGCAACCACGACAACCATGTTCGGTTCGCGGCGGTTTCCGCCATCGTCTTCGGCACGCCCTTGACGGGGGCCTTCCTGGGAGGGACCGTCGCGGGCGCCCGTGGGAAGCACGGGGGAGTCGGGGCCGCGACCGGGGCGTTCCTGGGGGCGCTGGGTCTGTTGCTCTGTGGCGTGGTGGGGTTCTTCTGGATGCTCAGCGGTGCGACGTTCGAGTTCTGAACCATCTGACCCATCTGACCCGTCGGGCAGGCCCTACGGCCCCAGCTCTCCCGACCCCCGCACGATCAGCCGTGTCGGCAGCACCACTTGGCGCGGTTCCTCGCCGTCACCGTCCAGGCGGCGGAAGAGGAGTTCCGCCGCCGTCCGGCCCAGGCGTGCCGCGTCCTGGGCGACGACCGTCACGCCGGGGGAGAGCAGATCGGCGAGTTCGAGGTCGTCGAAGCCGACCAGGGCGACGGGGCGGGGGAGCCGGGCGAGGACGCGGACGACCGTCGCCGTCACGCGGTTGTTGCCCGTGAAGAGGGCCGTGACCGGGTGCGGGCCGGTGAGCATGCGTTCCGCCTCGGCCGCCACGCGCTCGGGGGCCGTGGGGCCCAGCGAGATCCAGGAGTCGTCCGCCGGGAGGCCCGCGGCGTCCAACGCGGCGCGGTAGCCGCGCAGTCGCTCGGTCGCGGTGTGGACGGTGGGGCGGTCGCCGATGAAGCCGATGAGGCGGTGGCCGTGGGCGACGAGGTGGGCGACGCCGTCGCGGGCGCCGCCGAAGTTGTCGGAGAGCACCGCGTCGGCGTCGATCCGGCCTGCGGGGCGGTCGACGAAGACCGTGGCGACGCCCGCCGCCATCTCCGGTTCCAGGTAGCGGTGGTCGTGGCCGGCCGGGATGACGATGAGGCCGTCGACGCGGCGGGCGCACAGGGCGAGGGCGAGTTCGCGCTCGCGGTCGGCGTCCTCGGCGCTGGAGCCGTTGAAGAGCAGGGCGCCGTGGTCGCGGGCGACCTCCTCGACGGCGCGGTTGAGCGGGGCGTAGAAGGGGTCGGCCAGGTCCTCCAGGACCAGGCCGATGGAGGCGGTGCGGCCCTTGCGCAGGATGCGGGCGCTGTCGTTGCGGCGGAAGCCCAGGGCGCCGATCGCCTCCCGGACGCGCCGCTCGGTGTCCGCCGTGACCCCGGGCTCTCCGTTGACCACGCGCGATACGGTCTTCAGGCCCACGCCGGCGCGGGCGGCCACGTCCTTCATCGTCGGGCGGGTGCCGTAGCGGGGCTGCTGCGGGGTGCGGCGGGCGGCGGCGCGGTCGGTCACGGACGGCTCGTCCTTAAGAGGCAAGGCGATGGGGCGTGCTAGGGGGTGTCCGATGGGTCAGCACGGGCCCTGCGACGCCTGGCACGGCACCTCGCCGCGTTGTCGCATCACCCGAGTACGCCCAGTACGCGGGTGATGCTCCGCCTTGCGCCCCATGATCCGCAGATCGGA